>CAYWOE010000060.1:0-6830 GCA_964459855.1 uncultured Synechococcus sp.
CCACCTATTTCCTGGTTGTCTGGGATTACATCCGCTTCGCCCGCGAGCAGGGCATCCCTGTGGGTCCGGGTCGCGGTTCAGCGGCAGGTTCCCTGGTGGCCTACGCCCTCGGGATCACCAATATTGATCCGGTGAGCAACGGCCTGTTGTTCGAGCGTTTTCTCAATCCGGAACGCAAGTCGATGCCTGACATCGACACCGACTTCTGCATTGAGCGGCGCGGCGAGGTGATCGATTACGTCACGCGGCGCTACGGCGATGAAAAGGTGGCTCAGATCATCACCTTCAACCGCATGACCTCGAAGGCCGTGCTGAAGGATGTGGCCCGTGTGCTGGATATTCCCTACGGCGATGCCGACCGTCTGGCCAAGCTGATCCCCGTGGTCAGGGGCAAGCCCGCCAAGCTCAAGGCAATGATCGGCGATCAGTCGCCCAACCCCGACTTCAAGGAGCGCTACGAGAAGGACCCCATCGTGAAGCGCTGGGTCGACATGGCCATGCGCATCGAGGGAACCAACAAAACGTTTGGTGTTCACGCCGCGGGGGTGGTGATTGCCGCTGATCCCCTTGACGAACTGGTGCCTCTTCAGCGCAACAACGACGGTCAGGTGATCACTCAATACTTCATGGAGGATGTCGAGTCGATGGGGCTGCTGAAGATGGACTTCCTTGGCCTCAAAAACCTCACGATGATCGACAAGACCCTTGAGCTTGTCGAGCAGACCAGTGGCGAACGGATCGACCCGGATCAGCTGCCCCCTGAAGATCAGGGAACCTTCGATCTGCTTGCCCGCGGTGACCTTGAGGGTATTTTCCAGCTCGAGTCCACCGGTATGCGTCAGATCGTGCGTGATCTGAAGCCCTCATCCCTGGAAGACATCTCTTCAATCCTGGCCCTGTACCGACCGGGTCCTCTCGATGCCGGTCTGATCCCCAAGTTCATCAACCGCAAGCACGGGCGGGAGGCGATCGACTTCGCCCACAGCACGCTGGAGCCGATTCTGAGCGAAACCTACGGAATCATGGTCTATCAGGAGCAGATCATGCGCATCGCCCAGGATCTCGCCGGCTACTCACTTGGAGAGGCGGACCTGCTGCGTCGTGCGATGGGCAAGAAGAAGGTGTCAGAGATGCAGAAGCATCGAGGCATCTTCGTGAAAGGTGCATCGGAGCGTGGCGTTGACGCCAAGGTCGCCGATGAACTGTTCGATCAGATGGTTCTCTTCGCCGAGTACTGCTTCAACAAGAGCCATTCCACGGCCTACGGAGCCGTGACCTATCAGACCGCTTACCTCAAGGCTCACTATCCCGTGGCCTACATGGCTGCGCTGCTCACGGTGAATGCCGGGGCCAGTGACAAGGTCCAGCGCTACATCTCCAACTGCAATGCCATGGGGATTGAGGTGATGCCGCCGGATGTCAATGCCTCCGGCACCGACTTCACCCCGAAAGACAGCCGCATCCTTTTCGGTCTTTCAGCGGTGCGCAATCTCGGCGACGGTGCCATCCGGGCCTTGATCCGCTCAAGGCAGTCCGATGGTGCATTCCAGTCACTCGCGGATCTCTGTGATCGTGTTCCATCCGGCGTGCTCAACCGGCGCAGCCTGGAATCGCTGATCCATTGCGGTGCACTTGATGCGCTTGAGCCTCAGGCCAACCGGGCGCAGTTGATTGCCGATCTTGATCTTCTGCTCGACTGGGCCGGGTCACGGGCAAGGGACCGTGCCAGCGGACAGGGCAATCTGTTTGATCTGATGGCGGCACCGGCGGACGATGACGCTGACAGCAGCTCGGATCTGAGCCTGGCCCCCAAAGCCGCACCTGTGAAGGACTATCACCCGAGCGAAAAGCTCAAGCTGGAAAAGGATCTGGTGGGCTTCTACCTCTCCGATCATCCTCTGAAGCAACTGACTGCACCTGCCCGGCTGCTGGCACCCATCGGGCTGGGAAGCCTGGAGGAGCAGGCCGACAAGTCCAAGGTCAGTGCCATCGCCATGGTCAGTGAGATGCGGCAGGTCACGACCCGCAAGGGAGATCGCATGGCAGTTCTGCAGCTTGAGGACCTCACCGGGTCGTGTGAAGCCGTGGTGTTCCCGAAAAGCTATGCAAGGCTCTCCGATCACCTCATGGCGGAAGCCAGGCTCCTGGTCTGGGCCGCTGTGGACCGTCGCGACGAACGGGTGCAGCTGATCGTGGATGACTGCCGCGCGATTGATGATCTGCGCCTGCTTCTGGTCGAACTGGATCCTGATCAGGCCAGTGATGTGGCAGTTCAGCACAAGCTCAGGGAGTGTCTCCAGGCTCATCGTCCTGATCAGGATGAGCTGGGCGTGCGTGTTCCGGTTGTGGCCGCTGTGCGCAGAGGTCCCGAGGTGCGATATGTGCGCCTCGGTCCGCAGTTCTGCGTCAAGGATGTGGCCGCGGCTCAGAGGCACCTGCAGAACAGTGCGTTCACCGTCAGCTGCAGCGACCCGTTGATGAACTGACGCGGGCGCTGATCAGCTCTGCTTCTGAGCTTTGATCGAGCTGCGCAGGCGTTGCAGATTGGGCTTCAGATGCTCCAGCCCCAGCAGTGTTCCCGGCTGGGATTCCCAGCTTGCGGAGAGAACGCCGTAGCTGAGACCCGCCAGACCCAGCAGGAAGAACAATCCTGAGGCCACCAGGGTGATGCTGGGTGGCACATCCAGGATTCCCCTGCTCACCAACAGATAGCTGATCACAAAAACGGACATCCCCATCACGGAGGGGACTCCTGTGGAGATGGCGACGCGTCGGGCCATGCGATTGGCCACGTCTTTCGGGATGGCCTGATTGCGGCTGGCTTCTGGGGCTGAACGACGCGGTTCAAAAGGAAGAGGGTCGCGCTTCTCAGCCATGGGGGGATGCAGATTCCAGGATGCGGCTCAGCCGCGGATGCCCAGTTTGGCGATCAGGCTGGTGTAGCGCTCTTCACTCCGTGCTCTCACGTAGCTGAGGAGACGCTTGCGGCGTCCGATCATCTTCAGCAGCCCCTGGCGTGAGGAATAGTCGTGGGTGTTCTGCTGGAGGTGGCTGCTGAGCTTCGAGATGCGCTCGCTCAGCATCGCCACCTGAACCTCAGCCGATCCGGTGTCGGTGGCATGGGTCTGGTGGGTGTTGATCAGCTGCTGCTTTTCGGTGGTATCGAGCGACATGCGCGGCGTCTGGCCCTGACAGTGCAAACAACTAATTTACCTTCCCGAGGTCCCTTCAGGCCGATTCGCTCAGCCAGCGCAGACTGGCGCGCAGCCATCCCTCGCCATCGGTGTCTTCCGGCACATCGGAACCACTGGCGACAGCGCGCATGGCCCGTCGGATCTCGAGGTCTTCGTATCCAAGAGTCTCAAGGGTGAGTTGCAGCTCCTGCAGTGAATCGGGCTGGATCGGCAGTGCTTTCAGATCGCTGCGGTCAACGATGGACAGCGACATGTCATCGATCTCGGGTGCCCAAGAGCCCAGTCGATCGCGCAGCTCCACGGCGATGCGCTCAGCCGTTCGCTTTCCGACCCCCTGTGCCTGTGTCAGCCGCTTCAGATCTCCCTCAATGATTGCCTGAACCAGTTCCGTTGCCGCGCAGCAATCGAGCAGCGACAGTGCCATCTGAGGCCCCACACCGTTCACTGCGATCAGTGTCCGAAACAGGTCGCGGTCCTTTCGGATGGGGAACCCATACAGGCTCGAGCCGTCGTCCCGCTGCACCTGATGAATCCAGAGCGTGCAGGTGGCTGAAAGCTGGGATTCCTGATCACGTCGGGTCAGCTGCACCTCGTATCCGACTCCGGAACAGGCAATCACAACCCCGCGGCGCCCGGCCTGCTCCCAGGTCTCGATCCGTTCACCCTGCAGCCAGCCGATCATCGAAGCATTCCTGTCTGTTGACTCCTGACCGCCTTCAATGATGCCTGCTGAAGCCGGTTTCAGCGTCTCAGCCGAGCATCATCGGCGAACCAAGGATCACTCACGAAGCACGAGGCCATTCCGCTGCTGTTTGCGTCCGCGACCGACCGGGGTGAACTGATTGATCTCGGGGCCTGCGGGAACGCTTGAGCCACTGCACAGCCAGTCGCATCTGTGGCAACAGTGATGGATCCTTGTTCCATTGCGGGAGACGTCAACCCGGACTGCCTCGGATATTTTTGTCACTTCTAAAATGTATTTCGAGATTGCATAACAACGAAATCCGAACTTCATCTTCGATTGGTTTGCTGTTGAGAATCAGCATCGAAATATTTGACCGATCTTTTGAGGATCAGGGCAGGCCGATTCCGACAGCTGAGACGGGAAGTCGCTGACGGTTGCCTGTTGCAGACATTGTTGTCATTGCTGATTTGTGGCTCTCCGAGGCGATTGATCTCAGGCGTCGACCGTACCTGTGATGGCGGCTCTCCTCACTTCACACTGCGCTGATAGTGATTTATGAGAAAACTGTTGCTTGAGAACTGCCTCAAATCATTGACTGCCTGATCATCTTCTCTGGACATTGCTGGATTCATGTCAGCCTGCTCCGATCAGATTGTTCTCAGTCACAAGTTGATCAACGATCTCGACCTGTGTTGTGAATGACATGAAAATCCTGGCTTCACTTGCTGCTTTTGCTCTGATGGCGTTGCCCGTGAAATCCGACGTGCGGCCGATGGTTGATGATCTCACGGCTGAAAAGCTTTACTACGCGGAAGGACGTCAGCATCCGAATCACCCCCTTCATGGGTCTCATGAGGGACTTTGGGCTGGCTCTGATTGATGAAATGTTTGTGATTGATATGCTCGTCAACAATCACTATTGAATGATTCGCGCCAACGGAATGCACTGCAAAGGCTATGTAGCTTTCGTTACCTGAGTGGTGCTCAGCGTGTGAGATTGTGAATGATTAATTTCTGAAACATGGCAAAGTTACGGCTTGCCCTTTATGGGGCCACTGCTCTGGCTGGTGTTGCTTGGCCCTGGTATTGCATTTTTCAGTTCATCAAGGAAACCGAAGCGCTGGGCCTGACGGATCCGGTTGAAATTGTTGAGTTGTTCTCACAAGGCGTCTGGGCGAATGCTTCAGCTGGCTTCATTGCAGCCGATTTAACGCTTGTTCTGATTGCCTCATTTGTTTTTTATGTGGCTGAAGGCATCAGGTTGAAGATGAAATTCTGGTATCTCTACATCATTGTTACTTTTGCTGTTTCTTTTGCTTTCTCGTTTGGACTTTTCATGTTCAACAGAGAGCGCAACATGATGGCGGCCGCTGCAGCCGATCAGTCGTAGCCTGTGATTCAGCGTGAGGCAAGTCCAGTCTTGAACTCTGAACGTCCATCTTCACCTCTTCCATTGCCGTTAAGCTGGATCTGAAGATCTCTGATGATCAGTTCGGCTCCGGAAACGACCGTTGTCCAGGTGATCAGGGATTCAGATTTCAACGTCTTTGATTGTTCACGACGTTCCGCAATGTCTCACCCCCTCAGACGCTGGTGTAAGGCGATTCTGTCGCTCCTGCTGGTAGGTCTGATCAATGTCGGTCTGACGTCCTGCTCTGCTGGTGGTCGTCCGCCTCGCTCCGTTGTCCTCAGCGCCCTTGGTCAGCAGATTCAGCTCACTCAGAGTGCGATCGCCATGTCGCTTGATCTGGAGGCCACAGGCGTGCCTGAGGTGACTCGTGTCCGGCTGGAAGAACAGGAAAGTCTGAGCATCGGCGATCAGAAAGGCGTGCATCTCATCGGCCGTTTCGACTGGCGACTGGCAGGCGATGCGGTGAAGGTCGACAGTCCTTTTGAACTGTTTCTTGAACGGGGCGAGCGCGGTCAGAGCTGGCGTCTGGCCTTGCCGAGCGGGTCTGATGACGGCAATTCCCAGACCTGGATCACCTACCCACTGGCGATTGATCCCTCCTGATCGTCTGTCTGGCGCTGAGGCTGATCAGCGTTGCTCCGAGCACGCAGATTGCACCGATGATCACCGTGCCAGTCACCGGCTCAGCAAAGATCAACACCCCCCAGAGGGTGGCAAATGCCACCTGCACGTAGTTGATCGAGGTTGCCCGTGCAGCGGGAAGCGCAGCGAGGCCCTCGGTGAGCCAGACCTGCCCGAGCTGCGTCAGCAGTCCAACGCCGAGCAGCCACACCCAGTCCGACCCCGAGGGCAGCACGAACGTCCCCACCAGCAGCGGCAACGTCGCCGGCACGGAGACCAGCGGGAAGTAGAACACGATCACCAGAGGATGTTCACGCACTGACAGCTGGCGCACGCTCACGTAGGCGAGGGAGGTCAACAGTGCACCGCCGAGTCCGATCAATGCCGAGAGAAGCGGCAATCCCGCTATCGACTGTCCGGCCCATTCCGGTTGCACCACGAGCAGAACACCGAACAGTCCGAGTGCAACCGCAAGGCTGATTCGCTTTCGGATCGGTTCCCGCAGCAACGCCCAGGCGCAGAGCGTCGTCAGGGTCGGATAGGTGTACTGAAGGAGTGTTGCTGCCGCCAGAGGCAAGCTGGAGATGGCCTGAAAAAACATCAGCAGAGCACCGGTGCCAAGCGCTCCCCTCACCAGCAGCAATCCCTTCTGCTGGCCCCATGGCGACACGCCGAGCCTCGACAGCATCGCGAGTGTGATCGCAAGACTGATCACCGAGCGAATCAGAACGACCTCGGCCACCGGTAGACGACCTCCGAGGTGTTTGACGCAGACGGTCATCAGGCTGAAGGCCAGAGCCGCTCCGACCAGACTGACGCAGGCCTTCCATTCCTCGGAGGACTGCGATCCGCGGATGGTTGTCAGCAGGCCTCGCATTCAGCGGTCTGCACAGTAGTTCTCAACGATGCCATCCACCGG
>CAYWOE010000061.1:0-6660 GCA_964459855.1 uncultured Synechococcus sp.
TCAGCTCTTGAGATCCAGCCGTATGGGGCGCACCGCTCCCAAATCCAAGGCCTCGTCTCCGGCGGCGCCGGTGAACCTGAGTGCTGGTTCCGATGAGGATGTGATCCGGGTCCGCGGTGCCCGTCAGCACAATCTCAAGAATGTTGATGTCACCATTCCCCGCAACAAGCTGGTCGTCTTCACCGGTGTCAGCGGCAGTGGCAAGAGTTCTCTGGCCTTCGACACAATCTTCGCCGAGGGCCAGCGTCGCTACGTCGAGAGTCTCTCCGCTTACGCCCGACAGTTTCTGGGGCAGGTTGACAAGCCGGATGTGGATGCGATCGAGGGGCTCTCACCGGCGATTTCAATCGATCAGAAGTCCACAAGTCACAACCCCCGTTCCACCGTCGGCACGGTCACGGAGATCCAGGACTATCTGCGCCTGTTGTTCGGTCGCGCCGGTGAACCTCATTGCCCTCGATGTGATCGTCCGATCCGCCCTCAGACCATCGATGAGATGGTCGATCAGATTCTCACCCTGCCTGAGTCGACCCGCTACCAGCTGCTTGCCCCTGTTGTGCGTGGCAAGAAGGGGACCCACGCCAAGCTGATCAGCGGTCTTGCCGCTGAAGGGTTTGCACGGGTGCGCATCGATGGCGAAGTCCGTGAACTGGCGGACAACATCGAGCTCGACAAGAACCAGAGCCACAACATTGAGGTCGTGGTGGACCGTCTCGTGGCCCGTGAAGGGATCCAGGAGCGGCTCACTGACTCACTGCGCACGTCTCTGAAACGTGGGGACGGTCTGGCCATCGTTGAGGTGGTGCCCAAGAAGGACGAGCAGCTTCCTGATGGGCTCGATCGAGAACGCCTGTACTCAGAGAATTTCGCCTGCCCCGAGCACGGTGCGGTGATCGAGGAGCTCTCCCCGAGGCTGTTCTCCTTCAACAGCCCCTATGGAGCCTGTGATGCCTGTCACGGCATCGGACATCTGCGCAAGTTCACCCCTGAACGGGTGATCCCCGATCCTTCGTTACCTGTTTATGCCGCGGTTGCTCCCTGGGCCGAGAAGGACAACTCCTACTACTTCTCACTGCTTTATTCCGTGGGTGAGGCCTTCGGCTTCGAGATCAAGACCCCCTGGAAAGATCTTTCAGAGGAACAGCAGGATGTGCTTCTCAACGGCAGTCGCGAACCCATTCTGATTCAGGCTGACAGCCGCTATCGCAAGGGAAACGGCGGCTATCAGAGGCCCTTCGAGGGAATCCTGCCGATTCTCGAGCGTCAGTTGCGTGATGCCAGCGGCGAAGCCCAGCGTCAGAAGCTCGAGAAGTATCTGGAACTGGTGCCCTGCTCAAGCTGTGCCGGTAAGCGTCTGCGCCCGGAGGCGCTGGCCGTGCGCATGGGTTGTTTCCGGATCACCGATCTCACTGCCGTGAGTGTGGGTCAGACCCTCGATCGAATTGAACAGTTGATGGGTGTCGGTTCCTTTGAAAGCAGTGAACCTCTGCTCTCCGACCGTCAGATGCAGATCGGCGACCTTGTGCTGCGGGAGATCCGCATGCGATTGCGTTTTCTGCTCGATGTCGGTCTGGACTATCTGAGTCTCGATCGCCCTGCGATGACGCTGTCAGGTGGGGAGGCGCAGCGCATCCGTCTTGCGACACAGATCGGCGCCGGTCTCACCGGTGTGCTCTATGTGCTCGATGAACCGAGCATCGGTCTGCACCAACGCGACAACGATCGCCTGCTGGCCACCCTTGAACGACTTCGCGATCTGGGCAACACGCTTGTTGTCGTCGAACATGACGAGGACACGATCCGCGCCGCCGATCACCTGGTCGACATCGGTCCCGGTGCCGGAGTGCACGGCGGTCACATCGTTGCCGAGGGATCCGTTCAGGATCTGCTTGATGCTGATCAGTCGATCACAGGCGCCTATCTCAGCGGGCAGTGCAGCATTCCCACTCCAGCTGAGCGTCGCTGTGCGGGAACCCGCAGCCTCAAGCTGCTCAACTGCAACCGCAACAACCTCAGGGATCTGAGCGTTGAGTTTCCGCTTGGACGTCTGGTTTCGGTCACCGGGGTGAGCGGCAGCGGCAAGAGCACGCTGGTGAATGAGTTGCTCCATCCGGCGCTGGAGCACGGTCTTGGTCACAAGGTTCCCTTCCCCAACGGGTTGGGTGAACTGCGTGGTCTCAAGTCGATCGACAAGGTGATCGTCATCGACCAGTCACCGATCGGCAGGACTCCCCGCTCCAATCCCGCCACCTACACCGGTGCGTTCGATCCGATCCGCCAGGTGTTTGCCGCCACGGTCGAGGCGAAAGCCCGCGGTTACCAGGTCGGTCAGTTCAGTTTCAACGTCAAGGGCGGCCGTTGCGAAGCCTGTCGTGGTCAGGGGGTCAATGTGATTGAGATGAACTTTCTGCCGGACGTCTACGTGCAGTGCGATGTCTGCAAGGGAGCCCGCTTCAATCGCGAGACTCTTCAGGTCACCTACAAGGGCCACACCATCGCCGACGTTCTGCAGATGACGGTTGAGCAGGCAGCTGAGGTGTTTTCCGCCATTCCCCAGGCCGCTGACCGACTGCGGACGCTGGTGGATGTAGGTCTCGGTTACGTGAAGCTGGGTCAGCCTGCACCCACACTTTCCGGCGGCGAAGCCCAGCGGGTGAAGCTGGCGACGGAACTCTCCCGCAGGGCCACCGGCAAGACCCTTTATCTGATTGATGAACCCACAACCGGTCTGAGTTTCTATGACGTTCACAAGCTGATGGATGTGATGCAGCGGCTCGTGGACAAGGGCAATTCGATCATCTGCATCGAACACAATCTTGATGTGATCCGCTGTTCCGACTGGTTGATCGATCTCGGTCCGGAGGGTGGTGATCGTGGAGGAGAACTCGTGGTCAGCGGAACGCCTGAACAGGTCGCCCAGCATTCAACCAGTCACACCGGTCGTTATCTCGCCAGGGTTCTTGAGCAGCATCCCCCGGAGACGGTCCCACTCGCCGCATGATGTTCTCGCAGTGTCTCCGGTTCCGCGGGCTGGCTGCAGTGTTTGCTTCACTGCTGGTCGTCCAACCGGTGGCGGCGGTTGAACGTCTCACCTTCAGCCTGCCTGTGCTTGATGAGAGCATCAGCCTCGATCTCAGCCAGGCCACCAATGCCCGGGAGCTGATCGATTCCAATCCTGATCTTCAGGAGCTGGACCTGGCCGGTGGCGGTTCCGTGCGGATGATGATCGAATCACTGCTCACGGCTCCTCTGCCGGAGGAATCCAGCAGCATCGTTCGCCAATCCCTCGGTCATCCGCTGTTTGAGCAGCTTCTCCTGGCTGCTTCAGAACTGGTTGAGGTCAAGGGTCTTCCCGTTGACACCAGCGGTCGCATGGTGTCGGAAGCGCTGGCCGCGGCCTATCGGGATGATGAGCCCCATCTGCTGGGCTTTCTTCGTCATGTGCCGGGGGCTGAGATCTCGCTCAATCTCAATGCTCTTGCTTTCTATGCCAGGAGACTCAGAAACAATCAGGACGATGCCAGAGCTCTGGCGCTGAACGGCAGTGCAGCTGCGCCTGTTGCAGCGGAGGTTCTTGATGCCGCGAAATCAGGCTGGATTCGCAATCAGCAAACCGTTGCGGTGCCACATCGTCCGCAACCTCTGCAGGTCACGGTCATGTCCCCGACCGGTCCGTCCAACGGTCGGCTGGTGGTGATCTCCCATGGGCTCTGGGATGCGCCTGCCAGTTTCGAGGGCTGGGCCCATCTGCTTGCCTCTCATGGTTACTTCGTTGTGCTTCCCGGTCACCCGGGAAGTGATTCCAGGCAGCAGGAGTCTCTGTTCAAGGGCAAACAGCCTCCGCCGGCATCGGAGGAACTGCGTTTGCGTCCTATGGACGTCACTGCTGTGATTGACGCGGTCGAGACCGGCAGCCTGCTTTCCGGCTCCTCCGTTCAAACTGATTCAGTGGCGGTTGTCGGTCATTCATGGGGCGCCACTGCGGCGCTGCAGCTGGGTGGCCTGCAAACCACGAGCCGGAAGCTGAGCACCCGTTGTCAGGATCCTCGTGATCCGGACCGCAATCTGAGCTGGATCCTGCAGTGCAGCTGGCTCAAGGGTGCTGATCAGGGATCGCTGGGTGACACAAGAGTTCGAACCGTCGTTGTGGTCAGTCCGCCGCTGCGTCTGTTATTCGATGAATCCAGTGGTCCATCGATGCATGCCAAGGCGCTGCTGGTCAGCGGTACCCACGACTGGGTTGTTCCCTCGGATCCTGAAGCGGTTGTTCCCTTGCGGAATGGTCAGCCTCTGGCCAATGGTCATCGGATTGTGCTGGCCTCAGGGGGTGATCACTTCAACCTCTGGGCACCGGCGGATGCCGAGGAACCACCGGTGCTGGGGCCTCTGATCCTTGCCTGGATCAATGACCACCTGGGAATCGACGATTCGCTCAGTTTCAGTGGTGGTGGATGGGGCAATCAACGCATCCCGTTGATTGACGTCACCGGTCAATTATGAAAATTCTTTACGCGATCAGATTGTTGTAGGCAAGTCTTTTTTGTCTGCATATCTACATCAAAAACCCTGGCAAGTCCCAGTTCACGTCTGGCCTAAAGCCTGTTGATACAAGGCGATTCGCATAGGCTTCCTGTCTGGGCTTTCTCAGTTATCAGATTGTTTTCATCTTTTTGAATCTCCACATCACCTAACCCTTGATCGGACACCAGGACCTGTTCCTGAATGTGTTGGAGGTTCTGTGGGACTGAGGCTGCTGCAACTTCATCTCCATGGCTTGTTCCGTTCGCAGGATCTGGAACTTGGCCGTGATGCAGACACCGGAGGCCAGACCCTCTATGTGCTGGAGCTGGCCAGAAGTCTTGCCAACCGCGCTGAGGTGGCTGAAGTCGAGGTCGTCACGCGTCTGATTCAGGACCGTCGCGTTTCGCTCGACTACTCCAGACCTCATGAACCGATCGCAGCCGGTGCATCGATTCGACGTTTCAGCTTCGGGCCGCGCAGGTATCTGCGCAAGGAACAGCTCTGGCCCTATCTCGATGAGCTGGCTGATCATCTGGTGCGTCACTACCGGTTGGAGCACAACAGGCCTGACTGGATTCATGCCCATTACGCCGATGCCGGTTACGTGGCGGCTCTGGTCAGTCGCCGTCTGGGCATTCCGCTTGTTTTCACAGGTCATTCCCTGGGGCGTGAGAAGTTGCGCCGGCTGCTTGCTGCCGGAGGGGATCATGAGCAGATCGAGCAGAATTATTCGATCAGCCGGCGCATCGATGCCGAGGAGCTGGCTCTTGCCCATGCGGATCTTGTGATCACCAGCACGCGCCAGGAGCGTGATGAGCAGTATGCCCGTTATGGATGTTTCAACCCTGAGATCGCTCAGGTTGTGCCGCCCGGTGTCGACAGTCGACGTTTTCACCCGAAAAGCGACGCGAAGGAGCTCACCGAGGTGTCAGGGCTGCTCAGCTCTTTTCTGAGAGAGCCTGAGCGTCCGCCACTGCTGGCCATCTGTCGTGCTGATCGGCGCAAGAACATTCCTGCACTCGTTGAAGCCTTCGGTCGATCAGCTGTGCTTCGGCAGCGCCACAATCTGGTTCTCGTGCTCGGCAATCGCGACGACTCCCGCCAGATGGACCGTCAGCAGCGGGAGGTGTTTCAGCAGATTTTTGATCAGGTTGATCGCTACGACCTCTACGGTTCGGTTGCTTATCCCAAGCACCATCGCCGCGATCAGGTCCCGGCGCTCTACCGCTGGGCGGCTGCCAAGCGCGGTTTGTTCGTCAACCCCGCACTCACTGAACCATTTGGTCTCACACTTCTGGAGGCGGCATCCTCGGGTCTGCCGATGGTCGCCACGGACGATGGGGGCCCCCGGGAAATTCTGAGCCGTTGCGACAACGGCCTGCTCGTGGATGTGACCGACAGGGAATCGCTTCAGGATGGATTGGAGCGAGCTGGCGCTGATGGCGACCGCTGGCGGCGCTGGAGTGACAACGGAGTTGAAGCTGTCAGCCGTCACTACAGCTGGGATGCCCATGTGTGCAGCTATCTGGCGCGGATGCAGGAGCGCCTGAAGCGTTCGAACACGCTGACGGTCTCCTCGCAGCTGCTTGCCTCGCCCTCGGGCCTGAGCCCTTTCGGTTCGCGTCTGCTGCTGCTTGATCTTGACAGCAGTCTTGAGCAGCCCGATGTCGGGGATCTGCAGAATCTGCGTCAGCAGCTGACGGCGACGTCTGCCCAGGCGACTCAGACAGGTTTCGGCATCGTCACCGGACGCTCTCTCGAAGCGGCTCGACAGCGTTTTTCCGAGCTTCATCTGCCTGATCCACAGGTCTGGATCACTCAGGCCGGCACTCAGATTCACTACGGCCAGGAGCAGCAGTGTGACCGCTTCTGGCAGGCTCAGATCAGCGTCGACTGGCAGCGCCAGTCTGTTGAGCAGACCCTCTCTGATCTTGGAGATCACATCAAGCTGCAGAAACCTGAGCACCAGGGTGAGTTCAAGCTCAGCTACCTCCTGCAGCAACCGGGTCCATCCGTGCTGCCGCTGATTCGCCAGCGCCTGCGCCAGAGCGGCCAGCCTGCAAGGCCGCAGCTGCGATGCCACTGGTTCCTCGACGTTTTGCCCATGCGGGCCTCACGCAGTGAGGCCATTCGCTTTCT
>CAYWOE010000062.1:0-6650 GCA_964459855.1 uncultured Synechococcus sp.
TGATGCCCTTGTTGCCGTGGCGGCCGGCCATCTTGTCGCCGACCTGGATCTTGCGACGCTGAGCCACGTAGACGCGAACCACCATGTTCGCCCCGGGGGGCAGCTCATCACCCTGCTCCCGGGTGTAGATGCGCACATCCACAACGCGTCCACGCTCTGTGCTGGGAACCCGGAGTGAGTTGTCACGAACGTCGCGGGCTTTTTCCCCGAAGATTGCACGCAGCAGTTTCTCCTCAGGAGGCTGATCCGACTCACCCTTCGGCGTGACTTTGCCGACCAGAATGTCGCCGCTCTCAACGAAGGCACCGATGCGGATGATGCCCATCTCGTCGAGGTTGCCGAGGCTTTCCTCCGCGACGTTGGGGATTTCACGTGTGATTTCTTCCGGCCCGAGCTTGGTCTGACGCGCTTCGATCTCGTACTTCTCGATGTGCACTGAGGTGTAGAGATCGTCATTGACCAGACGCTCACTGACGAGAATCGCGTCCTCGTAGTTGTATCCCTCCCACGGCATGTAGGCGATCAGAACGTTCTGACCCAGCGCGATTTCTCCGCCCTCACAGGCGGAGCCGTCGGCCAGGACCTGACCCACGATCACGGGGTCGCCCTGACGAACGATCGGACGCTGATTCAGGCAGGTGTCCTGATTCGATCGTTGGTACTTCTGGAGATAGTGGGTGTGTTCAAGTCCTTCCTCGTCCTGCACGACGATCGCCGTGGCATCGACGAAGGTGACGGTTCCGTTCACTCTGGAGATCGGGACCATTCCCGAGTCGCGGGCAACCTGAGTTTCCAGACCTGTTCCCACAAGCGGCCGCTCGGGGCGCAGCAGGGGCACAGCCTGACGCTGCATGTTGGATCCCATCAGAGCGCGGTTGGCGTCGTCATGCTCCAGGAACGGAATCAGGGAGGTGGCGACGGAGATCACCTGCACGGGTGACAGCTGCACGTAGTCCACCTGCTCGGGCGGAACCTTTTCAAAATCCTGCCGATAGCGGACAGGGATCAGATCGGCAAGGATCGCTCCATCGCTGTCGGTCGCCACATCACCGGGCGCGACACGGCATTCATCCTCGAGGTCGGCGGACAGGTAGATGGGATCGCCCTGCTTGAGCACTCGGCCGTTCTCGACCTTCCAGAAGGGGGTTTCGATGAATCCGTATTCATTCACCCGGGCATGGGTGGCGAGTGAGTTGATCAGACCGGCGTTGGGTCCCTCAGGCGTCTCGATCGGGCAGAGACGTCCGTAGTGCGACGGATGAATGTCACGCACGGCGAAGCCTGCGCGCTCGCGGGTCAGACCACCGGGGCCGAGGGCTGAGATGCGTCGCTTGTGCGTGAGCTCAGCCAGCGGATTCGTCTGATCCATGAACTGGCTCAGCTGGCTGGAGCCGAAGAACTCCTTGATGGCGGCCACGAGTGGCTTCGGGTTGACCAGCTGGGCGGGTGTGAGCGAGTCGGTCTCACCGACTGTCATGCGTTCCTTGATGATCCGCTCAAGACGGTTGAGACCCACGCGCACCTGGTTCTGGAGCAGCTCACCCACGGAACGCACACGTCGGTTGCCGAGGTGATCGATGTCATCGAGGCTGGCACCACCGACATCAAGCTCGAGATTGATCAGATAGTCGAGTGTCGAAAGCACATCCTCATGGGTGAGGGTGCGCACGGAATCGGGAATGGTGAGGCGCAGCTTTTTGTTGATCTTGTAGCGACCCACCCGGCCGAGGTCGTAGCGCTTCGGATCGAAGAAACGGGTCTGCAGAAGCTGCTGGCCCCCGCTGACGGAGGGGGGCTCACCCGGGCGCAGCTTCTTGTACAGCTCGAGCAGGGCCTGATCCTCGGAGCTGATCCCCTCGTCATTGGCTGCTTCGATCGACTTCTTGTAGTACTCCGGATGGCGGAGCTTGTCGATCACATCGTTGTCCGACAGGCCCATCGCACGCATGAGCACGTGGGCGTTGATCTTGCGGGTCTTGTCGACCCGGACATGCAGAAGATCGTTCTTATCGGTTTCAAACTTCAGCCAGGCCCCGCGGTTGGGAATGACGCTGGCGTTGTAGGTGCGCCTGCCGTTCTTGTCCATTTCATCCTTGAAATAGACCCCGGGACTGCGCACGATCTGATTGACGATCACCCGCTCAGCACCGTTGATGATGAACGTCCCCCGCTCCGTCATCAAAGGCAGTTCACCGATGAACACCTCCTGTTCCTTGATTTCACCGGTCTCCTTGTTGACCAGCCGGCAGGTCACATACATCTGCGAGGCAAAGGTCGCATCGCGACGCTTGGCCTCCTCCACGTCGTGGCGCGGACGCTTCAGCCGGTATTCGCTGCCGACGAAATGGAGTTCAAGTTTTCCGGTGTAATCGGTAATCGGCGAGAAGCTCTCGAGCTCCTCGATCAGACCTCTCTCAAGAAACCACTTGAAACTGGCACGCTGAACCTCCACCAGATCGGGCAGATAGGTGGCGGTCTTGGCGACCTGAATCGCGCTGCTGCTCATGCGGAGACCTGCAGATATCGGAGAGGACAGAGGGGCCTGAAAGAGACAGCCGGATCAACCAGGGAGAGAACTTTCAGCCAAAACAGCGGAGGCCACCCCAAGGGGAAGGGGCAACCTCCGCGGTCAATGGCTTCAGAAGACTCGGGTCAGAAAAGCTGACGTCGTCAATGCACCGGACGGTAATGGACGCTTCGGGAGCCCAAGCACAGATAACCATGCTTGGCCAGGCCAATAAGTCATCTTACACTTTCACGCCTCCCTGGTCCTGTTCGTCAGGGAAGCCGGAACAGACGCCTTGCATTGGCAGTGCTGTCCTGCGCCACCTGTTCAAGAGACTGTTGACGCAGCTCGGCAACCCGCGTGGCCACCGAAGCCACGAATGCAGGCTCATTGCGTTTGCCGCGTCGAGGGACCGGAGCCAGGAATGGGCAGTCGGTCTCGACAAGGAAGCGGTCCTGTGGAACCTCGCGCGCGCACTCATGGGTCGGCACCGCCTTGGGAAAGGTCACGGTGCCGCTGAAGCTGATGTAGAAGCCCAGATCAAGAAACTGATGCATCTCCTCGGGGGTGCCTCCCCAGCAATGCATCACACCGGCGGGACACCGTCGTTGTCGTGATCGCGCGCGCAGTTCTGTCAGCATCGGTTCCGCCGCGTCGCGGCAGTGAATGATCACGGGAAGATCGAGTTCCACAGCCAGATCGAGCTGCGGTCGCAGAATCGCAAGCTGTTCGTCGAGATTTCTGTCGCGGAACAGATCCAGACCGAGTTCGCCGATGGCCACGACCCGGCTGTCTTCAAGGGCCGCCATGCGCAGCACGTGGGGAGTGTCCTGGCTCCAGTGTTGTGTATCCAGAGGGTGAACACCCACGGAATAACGCATTTCAGGGAAGCGATCCGCGAGTGAGCGAATGGCAGGAATCTCACTGGGCTCGACGCAGGCATGCAGGAGCGACTTCACTCCGGCATCACGCCAACGCTCGGCGACCGCCTCAAGATCCTCCTCAAAGGTTCGGAAGACGATGTGACAGTGACTGTCGATCAATGCCGGTGTGGCCATCGGATCCTGAAACGCGCCTTCAGGATCCATTCTGCAGGGATTGGGACCGTCGATCCGATCCCGGGATCAGCGGTTCAGCCCGCTGCGGGAGCGGGGTCGATCGCCTTCTTCACGGCAACGGTCAGGCGAGCCTTCTGATGAGCACCGGTGTTGCGGTGGAGCACACCACGCTTGACCGCTTTGTCGATCTTGCTGAATGCGGCGTTCATGCTCGACTGCACACTTGCTTTCGCTTCATCACCGGGGGTTGCGGTGTAAGCATCACAGGCACTCAGGCAGCGCTTCATGAGAGTGCGCATGGCCGACTTGTAGGCCTTGTTCTGGAGGCGATTGCGCTCAGCGATCTCGACGCGCTTCTTTGAGGACTTGTTATTGGCCACAGAGCCGGATTTCTCATCGACAATCCACAACATTAACGCAGTGCCCCCTTCATTCCCATTGCGCTGGCGCAGGGGGGCCTAGCTTGAAAGGGCCCGATGACCGGTGTTGATGACCACCCTGAGCAAAGAGCCAGCGACGAGCGGTCTGCCCAGGTGCCTCGACAGCGCAGCCGGGGCTGAGCAGCAGCTCGATCGGATTTCAACCCGCACCACCGGTCAGACTCAGCGGGAGGCCACAGCAACGGTCGAGGCCATCATCGAGCGCGTGCGCACTGAAGGTGACAGCGCTTTGCTGGCGCTCACCGAACAGTTCGACCGTTTTGTTCCGGACCCACTGCATGTTCCGGCTGCTGAGATGCAGCAAGCCTGGGAGAACAGCCCTGCGAATCTGCGCGACGCCCTCGAACTCGCCCACCGTCGGATCCAGGATTTTCACCAGCGCCAGAAACCCCAGGACCTCGATGTGCAGGGTGTGCACGGCGAACGGCTGGGGCGTCGATGGCGACCGGTTCAGGCGGCCGGCCTGTACGTTCCGGGTGGTCGGGCTTCATACCCGAGCACAGTGCTGATGAATGCTGTTCCTGCAAGGGTTGCGGGTGTGGACAGGCTGGTGATGGTCACCCCGGCAGGGCCGAATGGGCAGGTGAACCGGACCGTTCTTGCGGCAGCCCACCTGGCGGGGGTGCAGGAGGTTTACCGCATCGGAGGCGCCCAGGCGGTCGCCGCCCTCGCCCTGGGAACGGAGACCATCCCCCGGGTTGATGTGATCAGCGGCCCTGGAAATCTCTACGTGACTCTCGCCAAGAAGCTGGTCTACGGACAGGTCGGCATCGATTCCCTGGCGGGCCCGAGCGAAGTGCTGGTGATCGCCGATGCCTCGGCCTCCGTTGCCCAGGTGGCTTCCGATCTTCTCGCTCAGGCTGAGCACGATCCACTGGCCGCGGCCATTCTGCTCACCACCTGCCGGTCTCTGGCTGAGGCCCTGCCGGCGGAGCTGGATTCCCAGCTTAGAGACCATCCTCGCGCAGCCATCTGCAGGCAGTCGCTGGGACAATGGGGGCTGGTTGTGGTGTGCGACAACCTCGAGACCTGCGCGCGCCTCAGCGATCGTTTTGCGCCTGAACACCTGGAGCTGCTGGTGGAACGGCCTCGAATGCTGGCGGACCGCATCCAGCAGGCAGGCGCCATCTTCATCGGCCCCTGGAGCCCCGAAGCGGTGGGTGACTACCTGGCCGGCCCCAATCACACCCTGCCCACATGCGGGTCGGCGCGCTACAGCGGCGCACTGAGCGTGGAGACCTTCATGCGACACACCTCAATGATCGAATTCAACCGCGAAGCACTTGAGGCCACGGGCGGAGCTGTGGTCGAACTGGCCGACAGTGAAGGACTGCACAGCCATGCCAATTCGGTGAAGGTTCGGCTGAGCTGAGATCAGCCGGCTTTGTCCAGGCGGCGAACACCGGCCACACCGTTGTTCACCTCACCCACCAGCACCTCATCGGCAAGATTGACGAACAGGCCGTTCTCGAGCACACCGGGAATGTTGTTCACGCTCCGCTCCAGATCAACGGGATCAGCAATTCCCCCGTCGAAGCGAACATCCAGAACGAGGTTGCCCTGGTCGGTCACGATCGGGCCGGCCTTGCGATCCGCCATGCGCAACTCAGCCTTGCCGCCCATGGCTGACAGCTGCTGCCGGATCTGACGCCAGGCTCCCGGCAGAACCTCAACCGGCAGGAGGAAACCCAGATTCAGACGATCCACCAGTTTCGTTGAGTCCACCACGACGACAAAACGCTCGGCACGGGCGGCGACCAGTTTTTCCTGAACATGGCAAGCACCACCGCCTTTGATCAGCTGAAAGGCAGGATCCACCTCATCAGCGCCATCGATGGCCAGATCGATCCGGTCCACGGCATTCAGGCTGCGCAATGGGATGCCCAGCTCGGCAGCCAGCACCTCCCCCTGGAACGAGGTTGTGACTCCAACAATGTTCTTGAGCTGCCCGGATGCCAGGCGCTGGCCGAGGCCCTTGATCATCAGAGCTGCTGTGGAACCCGATCCCAGTCCCACAACCATGCCGTCGCGGAACTGTTCCACCGCCGCCTCCGCGACGGCCTGTTTCATCTGGTTCTGAAGATCTGACATCGCTCGGAATTAAACCGGCGAGACCGTAGCAAGGGTTTCAACCGAAGCCCGGCAACGGTTCAGGTTTGACAGACAGCTGCAGGTCTTTCTCGCCTCGGATGATCTGCAGAGGCAGAGGCTGATAAATCTCAGCCTGATCAACCTGCTGAAGCAGTGTCTGTGGGTCATCAACGGGAACATCCCCGGCCTTGATCACCAGATCTCCGCGACGCAGGCCGGCGCGCTGGGCGGGACTGTCCGGCAGAACCGATTGAACTAGAGCCCCTGAGCGCTCAGGCAGCTCAACGAGAGCATTGGGATCCTTGTTGTGCTCGCGTGCAATTCTCGCGGTGAGCGGAATCAGCTGAAGCCCCAGATAGGGATGCACCACCTCTCCGGCCTGCTGCAGTTGCTCGGCGACGCGGCTCGCCAGATTGATGGGGATTGCAAACCCCAGTCCTGCACCGGGACCCGATCTGACCAGTGTGTTGATGCCGATCACCCGGCCATCAGCATTGACGAGCGGTCCGCCTGAGTTGCCGGGATTGATGGCTGCATCGGTCTGAATCAGATCAA
>CAYWOE010000063.1:0-6633 GCA_964459855.1 uncultured Synechococcus sp.
AAGATCCTCCTCTGTGTGGTCCAGCTCCAGCCGAAGCTCGCTCAGACGCAGCACGGGTTCTCTCCTTCCCTGACCCCTCTGAAAACCCTACCGGCCGGGCATCAGGCGGGTTGAGGCCGCGCCGGAGGGTGGCTGCCCTGGTGCCCGGCTCAGGTCACTGGCCGCTCCAACAAGCCGAACGGAACGGCCGTCGAGGCGAGCCGTGACCGCATCACACAGCGATGTGGGTTCCTGATCGGCATCCAGCCAGCCGAGTGGATCCCTGGTGCCTTCTGCCGAGACCGGAGCAGGGGCAAGCGAAGCGAGGGTGAGCAAACGCGCCGAGTCGAATCCCGAGGCAGCCACCAGATCTGGAGCCTGGTCATGCCTGGCAGCGAACCGTTTGCTGAATTCTGACCATCCAGGTCCATGGGCTGACTGATGAAGAACCAGCTGATTCCAGGGGCGCGGAGCCAGGTTGTGGACACGGTGAGCAGGGAGCATCCAGACCCATGGACGCGCAACCGAAGGGAAATCGGTTGCCCGTTGTGACTGAGCCAATGTGAGCCGGCTCGCCAGATCACCGTCCGGAGCCATGGCCAGTACGAGGGCATCAGGACCTTTGATGGCCACATCCTCCAGCAACTGTTGCAGAGCGGCCTGATCATTCGCGGACACCAACTGCACCAGGCCGGCTTCGAAGGACTCAACACGCCCACCGAAGCCTTGGAATGCTTCCACGAAATCCTGAGCCTGATCAGCGCTGCGGTCACTGGGATCAGCAACCACCATCACCCTTCGCCAACCCTGATCAAGCGTGTCGGAGGCCAGCTGAGCCAGATCCACCTGCAGGGGTGGGACCAGCGGATGAAGACGACCCTCCGGATCAAGCTCCGCAAGCGACTTCAGCGAATCTCCACGCTGATAGGGAAGCAGCACGCCCAGCTTCCGCTCCTGAGCGATCCTTGAGAAGCTGCGCAGATCAGCGGCGAAGGGAGCCATCAGCAGTGCTGTCTGCGATCCAGGGCGAATGACGAGGTCCTGATCGGCTCCGAGGCTCCTCCAGTCGACCCTGACTGGGGAGACACCGCAGTCACGGGCAGAAGCCTGGCCGAGTGCGAATCCCTTCAGAAAGCTTGATCTCGCGCCTGACACCTGATCGGGAAGCAATGCCAGCACCGCTGACTGTGGCGCCGTGCTGGCAGCCAGGGCCTGACAGCCAAGCAGGGTGGCGGCAATCACTCCCAGGGGCCGAACACCTCGGGCGGTCATCGCCAGCATTGAGCCGAGATGATCACGGAACCGGTTCACTCCGGCGGCATCGGAGGAGCTGAGGCCTGGAGACACTTCTCTGGGATGGGCCATGGCAAGCGGACCCGGCCGCTCAACCCTAGTGAGGTTGTTCGGGTTCGTCCTTCTCTGTCACAGCTTCCGGGCTGCCGCCCTGGATCACCAGTGAGAGAAGTCCGACGATCATCAGCACACTGCCGATTCCGATGGCAAGAGATCGGTTCTCCGACGCAGCTTCTCCCCAGATGGCCGTGCTCAGAAATGCTGCACCGAGAAGCACACAGGGCACCATGACAATTCCTGAGGCGATGCTGTTACGTGCCATCTCAGGCGGCGGGACAGGACACCTGAGCCAGGCCTTCCTGCACGAGTGCAGCCCCGAGATCCAGCTCGTCTCCGATCGGAGTGACCCTGGCCAGCAGAACACCGTCTGAACTGCCCTCAGGCCTCAGATTCACCCTTCGACGACGGGGAACAGCACGGCGCAACCAGTCCTGTGCCTGCTGCTCGTTGTCAGCGGCAACCTCCACACAGGCCAGCTGGACGCTGTAGTTGCGATTGCGATCTCCAACCTGGAGAAGCGTCGCCGACCTCACCTGAAGCACTTCAGCGGCAAAGGCCTGGGGAGGTAACACCAGCAGCAGCAGGCCGAAGACAGTTGCGATGACGAAGCTGAGTCTCACAGCCCTCCACCGTTGGAGGAGGAACGTCCGGAATTCCGGAAAGCCGGTTCGGGATCAGCGGGCAGACCCACCATCTGAGCATTGCTGCAACCCGGTGGAACCATCGGATAGCAGTTCTCACCACGACGGACATGCACATCCACCAGGGTTGGATTCGGCGAAGCAAAGGCCTCAGCAAGACCGCTGTGGAGGGTGGTGCGCTCAACGATCTTCATCCCCTCCACACCGAATGCCTTGGCCAGAGCTTCGAAATCGGGCATGCCTCCCAGCATGTCGGAGGCCGAATAACGCTCCTCGTAAAAACTCTCCTGCCACTGACGCACCATTCCCTGCCAGTGATTGTTCACAATCACCACCTTCACCGGAAGCCCGTACTGAGCGAGGGTCCCCAGCTCCTGGATGTTCATCAGCACACTGGCATCGCCGGCGATGCACACCACCTGACGGTCGGGACAGGCAACCTGGGCTCCAAGGGCAGCCGGCATCCCGAAACCCATGGTTCCAAGGCCCGCACTGCTGATCCAACTGCGAGGCCCGTTGCGCAGATACTGTGCGGCCCACATCTGATGCTGTCCCACATCCGTGGTGACAATGGCTCCGGGAGCCAGATCACGGACAGCCATCAGCACCTCCTGTGGATAGATGGGTCCTTCCTGTGGGGGCACTGCGAGGGGATAGCGCAGCTTCCACTCCCGGATCGTGTCAAGCCAGCTCGTGGTCCGAGGTTCCGGAGATCGACGCAGACTCAGATCCACCAGTGCGGCCAGACTGACGCCGACATCACCGAGAACCGCGACATCGGGTCGCCTGTTCTTGCCGATCTCGGCAGGGTCGATCTCGAAATGAACAACCCTGGCGTTCGGGGCGAAGGTCTCGAGCTTGCCGGTCACCCGATCATCGAAACGGGCCCCCACGGCAATCAGCAGATCGCAATCCGTCACCGCGAAATTGGCATAAGCCGTGCCGTGCATGCCGAGCATGCCCAGCGCCAGGGGATGGTTCTCATCAAAGGCCCCTTTCCCCATCAGCGTTGTGGTGACGGGGATCTGGTAGCGCTCAGCGAGCACCGCGATGCTGTCATGCGCTGAAGCTGCGATCGCACCACCTCCCACGTAGAGGAGTGGACGACTGGCTGCCGCGATCAGATCAAGAGCAGCCTCAATCGACTGAGGATCCGGCGGGAGGGTGGATCCAAAGCCTGCCGGAACGACGGATCCTGGTTCGACCGGGACGTAATCAAACTCCTCCTGGCCGACATCCTTGGGAATATCAATCAGAACAGGGCCAGGCCGGCCGGATGCGGCGATGTGAAAGGCCTGTGCAACCACCGAAGCGAGATCCGCAGGGTTTCGGACGACCCAGGAATGCTTCACGATCGGAAGTGTGATCCCGAAGATATCGGTCTCCTGGAAGGCATCGGTTCCGATCGCGGTTCTGGGCACCTGACCGGTGATCACCACCATCGGCACAGAGTCCATCTGCGCAGTGGCGATGCCCGTCACAAGATTGGTGGCGCCAGGCCCGGAGGTTCCGAAACAGACACCGACGCGTCCTGTGGCACGGGCGTAGGCGTCGGCGGCGTGGGTCCCTCCCTGTTCGTGACGCACCAGGTAATGGCGAAGCCAACCTTCGCTTTCCGCGACATGCAGCGCGTCGTAGATCGGAAGGATGGCTCCGCCCGGATAGCCGAAAATCGTCTCTACTCCGTGACGACGCAGGGCATCCATCAGAGCCTGAGCTCCGTTCATGCGGCGGCTCTCGTTGCTGTCGGACGCTGAATCGGCCGTGGGAGCGGAGGTCAGCGTCACTGTGTCTTCACGGGGGACTGACCCTCAAGATTAAGGGCCGGCCTGTCGGTCCGCCGCCGGTCAGAGCAGTCCCAGAGCATGCAATGGCCCCTGGCCACTGATGATCTCCAGCAGGAAGGCTGAGAAGCCAAGCATGGCCAGACGTCCGTTCCAGACCTCCGAACTGTTGCTCCAACCCCACTCCCATTTCTCCTGGGGATAGAGCTTCACGGTGTTCGGAAGCTCCGCTGCCGCATCAAGGCTCACCTCAGGGCCTTCAAGACTTGTGACCACGAGGTCGGCAAGTCCCTCGATGAAGGGGGGATAGGTGTCGAGAGCCCTCACGCGCCTGAAATTGACAACCCCGGCCTCCGTGGCGAGTTCCCGGTACTCGATGTCGATTTCCTCAAGCGTTTCGATGTGCTCGCTGACGAAACTGATGGGGACCACGACCAGATCGTTGATCTTGGCCTCACCAAGCTCCTCGAGCGCCTCTTCGGTGTAGGGCTTCAGCCACTCCACGGGACCCACTCGGCTCTGGTAGGCGAGGGTGTGGGGATTGCCATGTCCCATGATTTCCTCAAGCTTCGTCATGATCAGACCCGTGCAGGCCTCGATCTCCTGCTGGTAGGGATCGCCGGCTTCTTCGACGTAGCTCTTCGGAACTCCGTGAGCGCTGAAGAACACGTGGGCCTTGTTGGGGTCATCGCTGTTGCGGACCTCCTCAGCGATCAGCTCGGCCATGGATGTGACATAACCGGGATGGTCAAACCAGCTGCGGATGCAGCGGATCGGCAGCTTCTCGAAAACGCCGTCACCCTGACGCAGCCTCTGCAGCTCCCGGAAACTGGAGCCGCTTGTGCTGATTGAGAAATGTGGGTAGAGCGGCAACACCACAACCTGATCCATGCCGTCAGCCTTGATGTCGGCCACTGCGGACTCTGTGAAGGGGTGCCAGTAGCGCATGGCCACATAGCTGGTGGCGTCGATGCCCCGCTGGCGGAGAAGGCTCTGCAGCTCCCTGGCCTGCTGCTCGGTGATCCGGCGCAGAGGGGAGCCTCCTCCGATCGACCGATAGGCACTCTGTGACTTACCGCTGCGCAGGGTGCTGATCAGCCAGGCCAGAGGCTTCTGCAGAGCAGGGATCGGCAGCCGGATGATCTCCGGATCGGCGAAGAGATTGAAGAGAAAGGGACCTACGTCCTGAATCCGCTCCGGTCCACCCAGATTGAGCAGTACGACACCGACCCGAGCCATGTCTGGAAACGATTGCAGGGGTTGAGAGTAACCCCCATTAACGGCATCTTGACGCTGACCTGAACGAAAGGATGAATCGCAGCGAGGAGTTTGAGCAGGTCAGGCGAAATGCGAATGCTTCACTGGCGTCGATCGGCATCAGTCTGCGTATCGAATGTCGCGGTCGCCGGTTAAACCTTCGCGGTTCGTTGCCAGGCCGTGAGAGCTCAGATCGGCGATCGGTGCAGCGAATCAGTCTCGGCCTGGAGGTCAGCAGAGAGGGATTGCGCGAAGCGGAGCAGATCGCGAGGGTGATCGATTCCCAGATCAAGAGCAACAGGTTCCGATGGGATCAGTGGGTCACAGCTCCTTCGACGGGGAGCATTCAGTCCGGTGCGATCGGAAGCGCTCGCGCTCCGCTCGAGGAGCAGCTGCAGGAGTTCGAGCGGGCCTTTTTTGCCGATCCACGACGGCGACGCTCCCCATCAGGCAGTCGAACAACCTGGACAGGTGCCTACAACCCGTACCTGCGTCGACTGCGAATGCTGGCGGGCGCGGACACCGGGCCGATCGCAGCAGAGCTGCTGCTGAAGACCCTGCACAGCTATCCGGATGGCAGCAGGAGCCGCCAGCAGTGCAGCACCGCACTGGCGGGGCTGGCCAGGGAGCTGAAGCTTGAACTTCCAGAGAACTGGCGTGCCGAAGCTGCCGGCTATGGCCTGCATCGAGCCCGTTTCCGTCAGCTACCCAGCGACCATCAGATTCTCGAAAACATCCTGAGCATCCCCAATCCGCGCTGGCGGCTGGCCTATGGACTGATGGCCACCTATGGGCTGCGCAACCACGAGGTGTTCTTCTGCGACCTCAGCGCATTGCGCGAGGAGGGGGATCGGGTGATCCGGGTGCTTCCCACCACCAAGACAGGGGAACACCAGGTGTGGCCGTTCAACCCTGAATGGGTTGAACGCTTCGACCTGCTGAAGCTTGGCAGGGAACCGGCCGCATTGCCGATGATCAGCACCGATCTGAGACGAACCACCCTCCAGCAGGTGGGACGACGGGTCACCGAACAGTTCCGTCGTTACGAACTGCCTCTCACGCCTTATGACCTCCGTCACGCCTGGGCGGTGAGAACCATTCACATCGGTCTTCCTGACACGGTTTCCGCGCGAATGATGGGGCACTCCGTGGCCATTCACACCCGCACCTATCACCACTGGATCACCCGACGTGATCAGCAGCAGGCCGTCGATGCGGCCCTCGCCCGGCGGCATGCCTCATGAGTGGAGCATGGCTTGGGTTGGCGGCACTGCTGCTCACCACACGATGCCTGTCTCCCCCGGCGGCAGAAGCCGCAGACGACCTCAGCGCCGAGATGGCTTCCGTGCTGCCGATCACACAGCTGCGGGGCTGGATGAGGGAAGCCGGTGTTCCTGGGGTGAGCATCACGGTGATCAAGGATTTCAGGATCCATTGGACGCTGACCGCGGGCGTCGCGGATCAACACTCAGGGCGAGCGGTCACACCAGCCACACTGTTTCAGGCTGCATCGCTCAGCAAGCCTGTGAAGGCTGTCCCCACGGCAGTTCTGGCAGAACAGGGGAAACTTGATCTCGACGAAGACATCGGCAGATATCTGCGGACCTGGCAGCTGCCGC
>CAYWOE010000064.1:0-6588 GCA_964459855.1 uncultured Synechococcus sp.
AGCTGGAGCAGGACGGAGCGGAGCTTGCTCGTTTTCTCAATGTGAACCTCGAGGGCCTCTGAACATGTCAATGATTCGCCGTTCACTTCGCGTATTTCTGTCACTGGCCCTGTGTCTGCCGCTGCTTGTGAGCTGCGCCTCCAGCACCACTGCTTCCGTACCTGCAGGGTGTGATCAGGCCGGCAGCCCCTGTCTCCAGGGCAAGGCAACCGTTCAGCTCACAACCAGCAAAGGTGTGATCACCCTTGAACTGGATGGCGATGCCGCTCCGGTCACCGCAGGTAATTTTCTCGATCTGGTGAAGAGAGGCACCTACAACGGCACGGTGTTTCACCGTGTGGTTCGAGACCCGGTTCCATTCGTTGTTCAAGGGGGGGATCCCGCCTCCAGCGATCCCTCGACTCCGAAGTCGCAGTACGGAACCGGCAGCTTTGTGGATCCCTCCACCGGTCAGGCTCGTTTTGTTCCTCTCGAACTGGCGTTCAAGGGGGAAGATCAGCCGCGTTACGGCCGAGTGGTCAGCAATCCCACAGAGCTGCTGCAACTGAAGCTGAGTCACGAGCGCGGTGCCCTGGCGATGGCGCGGTCTCAGGCGCCCGACTCGGCAAGCGCCCAGTTCTACATCGCACTGAAACCCCTGCCTGAACTGGATGGTCGCTATTCCGTCTTTGGACGGGTCAGCGAAGGTCTTGATGTGGTGGATGCCATCCGCCAGGACGACACCATCAAGAAAGCCACGGTGCTGACGCCTGGGCTCTGAGGATCGAACTGATCAGGCGGGCACGCGCCCGCCGCTGCTTGAGGCCTTGAGCATCTCGGTGTTCACGCCGGAGGCTCTCTCCAGAGCGACTTTCCCTGTGCGTGCGATCTCCTCGATGCCGTAGGGAGCCATCAGTCGCTCAAGAGCGACAAGTTTTCCGGGGTCGCCCACCACCTCAAGCGTCAGAGCGTCGTCAGCCACGTCAACCACCTTGGCTCTGAACACCTGAACCAGCTCAAGGATCGCGCTGCGCTGAGATGCCGGCGCCGAGACCTTCATCAGCATCAGCTCCCGTTCAACGGCAGGACGCTGGGAGAGGTCGAGCACCTGCAGCACGTTGACCAGCTTGTCGAGCTGCTTGGTCATCTGCTGAAGAGTGTTCTCATCACCTTCCACGACCATGGTCAGTCGGGAACGACCAGGAGCCTCAGCAGGGCCTACAGCCAGGCTGTCGATGTTGAAGCCGCGGCGAGCGAACAGGCCGGCAATGCGGCTGAGGGCGCCGGATTCGTCCTCCACCAGAACCGACAGTGTGTGCTTCATGCCTGGTGACCGATCCCTGATGCGCTTGCGCCTCCCAAATTACGGTCCAGCCAGTGCAGCAGCTCCCGTTGAAACAGCTCGGGGGTTTCGTCGTGGGGGCAGTGCCCGACGTTGTTGATCACCTCTAGATCAACCCATGGGTGCTGACGTCTGATTGATTCGCCGATCATCAGCGGCACGAAACGGTCCTGGCGTCCCCAGATCAGCAGCAGTGGAGGTCTCCGGCTCATCTCCTGCAGGCGCTGGAGCAGGAACGGGGCGGTGGCGCTCCTCGGGCGCAGAGCCATGCCCACGCTCATTGCCCGCAGGCTTCGCGGAGCGGTGCTTCGCAGCGCGGGTTCGGCAATCAGCTTCAGCAGTTCACGGTCGGAGCGGATCGATCGCGTGTAGGCCCCCTGCAGCCCGGCTTGAAGCAGCGAAGTGCGTGCAATCAGCGGCACGATCAGCTCAAGAGGCAGGAGGCGACAGACCAGGGTCACCGCGATCCTTCGCAGTTGGCTCAGCCAGGTGGGTTGCCTTGTCGGCAGAGGGTTGAGCAGGGTTGGGTCCGGCAGAGGTGCTGCAACCGCTGCCCTCACCAGCTCGGGTCTCTGTGCGGCGATTGTCACGGCCGTCAGGCCGCCCAGTGAATTGCCCACAAGCACCGCTGGCCGTCCCACGATGTCTTCGACAAAGGCCGCCACCTGCTCCGCCCAGAGCCTGTTGTCCAGTGAGAAGCGCCGATTCAGGCCAGGCTGCCCGGAGCGTCCGAAGCCGATCAGGTCGAGACTGAACACCTGAAAGCCTGCAGCCGCAAGTGGTCCGGCGTTGTGTCGCCAGTGGCTGCTGCTGGCGCCGAATCCGTGGATCAACACGATCGCTGGATCGCCGGACTTGCCCAGAACGCGCCAGTGACAGCTGAGATCCATCCACTGCCACTCTGCGGCGTCTCCCCAGTCGGCACCGCTGGAGGCAGGCTGGGGATCGGTTGCGTGCACGCACCTGGAGACGCAGGATCCTCACTATCGCGAAGGGGCTGTCTGCCTGAAGACAGGTACCGGTTTCTTCCGGAATGATTCCCGACCGTCGAGGGATCTTTCGGTGCTGCTGGCGGCCCGTCAGGCGTCGCAGGCACAACGGCCGCTGCGCTGGCTTGACCTGATGGCCGGTTGCGGCATTCGTGGACTCCGCTGGGGACTCGAGGCCCTGCCCGAGGCAAGGCCCGATCTGGAGCTGTGGTTCAACGATGCGGATCCAGACCGCAGCGCTCTGCTGGAGATGAACCTGCAGCCGCTCCAACGTGTTCCCCGACTCTCTGTGAAGCTGATCTGTCGGGCGGCGGAACATCTGCTGCGACAGGCCTATCTCGATCAGACCTGGTTCGATCTGATCGATCTCGATGCCTTCGGCTGTCCGAATGTTCTTCTGCAGTCGGCTCTCACGGTGCTGCGTTTTGACGGTTTTCTGGTTCTTGCCAGCACGGACGGTCGTTCGCCAACAGGCCATGACCGACCCGCTGCGGTGCGTCATTTCGGAGCAGCTGCGCGCGCGCATCCGGCCAGCTGGGAGATCGCTCTGCGGCTGCAGCTCGCTGTGCTGGCGAGGGAAGCCTGGCAATTGGGCAGGGGGCTTCAGCCGATCGCCTGTTTCAGCGATGGACGCACCTTCCGGCTGGTGGTTCAGCTGCGGAAGCGGCTCTCAAGCGAGGAGGAGGCTCAACTGGGCTTGCTGGCACGGTGTGAGCGCTGTGGTGATCAGGCGGTGCAACCCCTGCTCAAGCTGTCCGGCTGGAGGAACTGCATTTGTGAGGACGGGCAGGGGAGGTGGGCGGTGACGGGGCCGCTGTGGATCGGTCCTCTTCAGGAAACTGAACTGCTGTCTGACCTGCTGAGGATCGCTGCGTCTCAACCCGGGAGCCTCTCTGATGAAGGACGCCGTCTGCTGCAGCGCCTGCAGAGAGACAGTGGGCTGCCGGTCTGCTGCTGGTCCACCGCCGAGCTTGCCCGTCGTCTCAGGCTCGATGGCCCGCCTGCTCTGGAGGGGCTGGTGCAGTCGCTGCTGAATGCAGGTCACCTTGCCTGTCCCAGCGCGGTGATGAGCGGTCAGCTGCGCTGCAGCGCTCCGATGACCGAGTTATTGCAACAATGCGTGGATCAGGCGGCTGGAGAGCGTTAAATAGGAAGGATTCAGCTGCTTGTTCGATGGCTTCGGAGATCTTCGGAATTGCGGCCGTGTTCTGGGTGCTGATTCCCGTGGGACTGGCCGGTGGAGCTCTGTTGCTGAAGCTTCAGAAGGACTGATGCCCCCGATGCGAGGGGGCGCCAACTAAGCTCCTCGCTTGACTTTGAAAGCCCCATGCAGGTTCTGGTGGTCGGTGGAACAGGAACCCTGGGCAGGCAGATCGCCCGCAGGGCTCTTGATCAAGGTCATGACGTTCGCTGCATGGTGCGAACTCCCAGAAAAGCTCCGTTCCTGACTGAGTGGGGGTGTGAGCTCACCCGGGGTGATCTCCTCAATCCCTCCAGCCTCGATTACGCCCTCGAAGGCATCGATGCAGTCATCGATGCGGCCACCAGTCGCCCCGAAGATCCCCGCAGCATCTATCAGACCGACTGGGACGGCAAGCTCAACCTGCTCAGAGCCTGTGAGCGGGCTGAGGTCAAGCGATTCGTGTTCCTTTCGCTTCTCGATGCTGAACATCATCGTGAAGTGCCGTTGATGGACATCAAATACTGCACAGAGAAACTCCTGAAGGAATCGGAGTTCGACTACACCATCCTTCAGGGTGTTGCGTTCATGCAGGGAGTGATCAGTCAGTTCGCCATCCCCGTTCTGGAGAGCCAGACCGTTTGGGTGAACGGAAGCCCAACGTCAATTGCCTACATGAACACGCAGGACATGGCACGTTTCGCTGTGGCAGCGCTTGACCAGCCGGAGACGGTGCGCAAAACATTCCCCGTTGTCGGGCCGCGTGCCTGGAACAGCGGCGAGGTGGTTCAGCTCTGCGAACGGTTTGCGGAAAAATCAGCAAGGGTGTTTCGTGTCCCTTCACTGGTCATGCGCCTCACTGAAGGGATGTGCTCCTTCTTTGAACCTGCCGTCAATGTGGCTGAGCGCCTTTCCTTCGCTGAAGTTGTCGGCAGCGGCGGCTCGATGGATGCGCCGATGGAGGAGACCTACAAGAGCTTCGGCATTGACCCCGGCGAGATCACTCACCTCGAGGATTACATCAAGGAGTACTACGACACGATTCTCAAGCGTCTGCGGGCGATGGAAGCCGACCTCGACAGAGACGCGAAGAAGAAGTTGCCGTTCTGACCAGGCCGCGCCTCGACAGAGTAGTTGATGCGTACTATTTCTTCGTTAAGATCGTTTTTTACGGCTTCCTGAACATGTCAGTCGCTCAAGTCAAGAATCTGCAGCGACGGCTCGACAATCTCGCCCGAGAAGCTGAAACCGAGCTCGATCGGGCCTGTGGTCATGATCTTTGGCGCAATGTGGGATTCGACGCCTTTGATGGCCTCGAAGACAGCGACCGGCGTGCCAGCGCCAACTACTACTACGGTCAGTGGTCGACCGTGCGTGAACTGCAGGAGGCTCTCGGCTGATGAGTGAAGGATGTTGTGGGCCCGCCCTGGATCAGACCCAGGCTGTTGAGGATCGTTACGGCGCAGCCGCTCAGGAGCAGGAAGCCTGTCTTTGCACCCCTGTTGCCTTTGATGCTTCCTTGCTGAAGGTCATCCCAGCGCAGGTTGTGGAGCGCGACTACGGCTGCGGCGATCCGACTCGCTGGGTGCGTCAGGGTGACACAGTGCTCGATCTGGGCAGCGGCAGCGGCAAGAACGCCTTCATCTGTGCACAGGTGGTCGGTGCAACCGGGGCTGTGATCGGCGTCGATCGCAATGCCGACATGCTGGAGCTCGCGCGCGCAGCGGCACCTGTTGTGGCGGAGCGGGTCGGTTTCAGCAACGTTCGATTTCTTGAGGGTGCGATCGAAGCGCTGGATGCACCCTCTGCAACAGGTGAACCGCTGATTCCAACCGCCAGTGTCGATGTGGTGCTGAGCAACTGTGTGCTCAACCTGGTCAATCCCTCGGCGCGTCGGGCCTTGCTCGCCAACATCCGCAGAGTTCTGCGTCCTTCAGGTCGTGTCGCCATCAGCGACATCGTCTGTGATCGCCCTGTTCCGCTTCACCTTCAGCAGGATCCGGATCTCTGGAGTGGCTGCATCAGCGGCGCCTGGGAAGAGGACGCTTTCCTGGCAGATTTCCGAGCGCTGGGTTTCAGGGACGTGACCTATGCCGACCGTTCCGACCAGCCATGGCGTGTTGTCGAAGACATCGAGTTCAGGGCGGTCACGCTCACCGGCGTTTTGGAGCCTGGCTGAGCAGCGCCATCAGACGTTGATGCTCGCCCTCTCCCAGCTCACGCCACTGGCCTGAAACCAGCCCATGGACGCTGAGAGGTGGACCGCCATCCATCAGATCGATGCTGTGACGGATCAGCCGCAGTGTGGGATGACCCACGGCGGCAGTCATCCGACGTACCTGGCGATTGCGCCCCTCGCTGAGGCTGAGTTGCAGCCATGTTGTGGGGATGCTGAGACGCGTCCGGATCGGAGGATTGCGCTGCGTGAGCGTCTGCCGGTGTTCGGCGGAAAGGAGTTCTGCCTTTGCAGGTCGTGTGCGCTGCTTCTTGACCATCACCCCATTTCTGAGGGCATTCAGCTGGGGGAGACCAGGAATCCCCTCCACCTGCACCCAGTAGGTGCGCCAGTGGCCGAAGCGTGGATCCGACAGGCGCTGTTGCAGGCGACCATTTGCAGTCAGCACCAGCAACCCTTCGCTGTCGGCGTCAAGACGACCTGCTGCATAGACATCGGGAACGTTCACCCAGTCAGCCAGGCATCCCCAGCGGCTGCCGGCTTCCGGTGTGAACTGACTCAGGACCCCATAGGGCTTGTGAAGCAGAATTGTCAGGAGTGTTCGCCGAAGCAGATCAGCAGTGCCTCGCCCCAGCTCGAGGCGTCGTTGATGTGATCGTCGTGCAGTTGTTTCATTTTTTCAGCCTGCATCTTCATCATGGTGGCCTGGGTGAACACGTGGCCCTTTTCCTTGGCCAGGTTCACCACATGCATGGGAGTTGCGGCCTGACGCACCCGTTCACGCACCTGGGAATCAGACTTCGCAAGCTCTGCGAATGCGGCGAGAGCGGACTCGGACACGGCGTTCTGGCTTTTCCAGAAGGTTAAGTGGATTTCTGGCGGGCACGCCACAGGTTCACAGCACCGATGGAAATCATCAGCA
>CAYWOE010000065.1:0-6553 GCA_964459855.1 uncultured Synechococcus sp.
GTGGATTGCGCCTCTGGGACGGTCACAGCCTTCAGGCTCTCGAACAGTGTTCGCCACTGGTGAACAGTCTTGCCATCCCTTCGGAATCAGCCTGGCTGATCCACCCGGGAGAGATCGCAACCGAACTGAACCAGGCCATCGCCAGCAGCCGCTAAGGGCAGATGGTCTGACTACTGTCCAGCCATGACCGCTGAACCGACGTCCCCGAAGCCTTTCTGCCTCCGGCTGCCTCCATTCCGGTCGGTGCCCTGGCAGCAGTGGCTCCCCATGCAGCTCTCCGCCTTACCGTCTGAAGCCATTGATCTGGACACAGGAGACTGGAGCCTGAGCTGCCGTGATCTGGAGGAGCTGCTCGGAGCCTTGAATGACGCCGGCCATCGCGTTGACACGCTCACAACCCGCTGCGGAGACACGTTGATCAGCGCGGCATCGCTTGGATTGATCGCTCGTCAGGCCTGCAGCGACAGCAACAATGAAGGAGGAACGGGCGATCAGGCACACGACACCGGCACGGATACCGAGCTGACCGTCCATCGAGGAACGCTGCGCTCCGGTGATCACATCGAGAGCCACGGGCATCTGCTGATTGTGGGTGATGTGAACCCAGGGGGCTCGGCATCCGCTGATGGAGATGTCTACGTCTGGGGGCGCCTGCGCGGCAGAGCGCATGCCGGAAGAAGCGGTGACAGCGAAGCGAGAATCGTGGCACTGCAGCTGAGACCTCTTCAGCTGCGCATTGCAGAGCTTGTGGCGCGCGGTCCGGAGGAACGGCCCCAGCCCGGTCTCGCCGAACAGGCCTGCATTGTGGATGGAGCCATTTCCATCGAACCTGCAAAGCCGCCCTTTGCCACTCAACACACCTGATCGGTCAGAGAGGGACGGAAAGGATCAATGCCATTAATGTGGCGCGATCAAAACGGGACCCGGTGACCAATTCGCGAACGATCCTGATCTGCTCGGGAAAGGGTGGCGTCGGCAAGACCACCCTCACTGCCAATCTCGGCATCGCTCTGGCCGGGCTAGGAGCTCGCACCGTTGTTCTTGACGCGGACTTCGGGCTCAGAAATCTCGATTTGCTGCTGGGACTCGAGAATCGAATCGTTTACACCGCGCAGGAAGTGCTGGCGGAGACCTGCCGACTTGACCAGGCGCTGGTGAAACACAAGCAGCAGCCGAACCTGGCCCTGCTTCCGGCTGGTAATCCTCGGATGCTCGAGTGGTTGAAGCCCGAGGATATGCAGACCATCGCAGGCATGCTTTCGGATCGTTTCGACTACGTTCTGATCGACTGCCCTGCCGGCATTGAAGACGGCTTTAAGAATGCCGTGGCCGCCGCAAAGGAAGCCATCGTGATCACAACTCCAGAGGTCTCAGCAGTCAGGGATGCTGATCGTGTGATCGGGCTTCTCAATACCCACGGGGTATCACCGGTTCAGCTTGTCCTGAACAGAGTCCGTCCCAAGATGATGGCCAACCAGGACATGCTGGCTGTCGACGATGTGACCGACATCCTGGCTTTGCCTCTGCTTGGGCTGGTTCTTGAAGATGAACAGGTGATCGTCAGCACGAACAAAGGTGAACCGCTCACTCTCAACGGCACAGCCTCACCCGCGGCCAGGGCTTACGGGAACATCGCCGGTCGTCTTCAGGGAGAGGACATCCCCCTCATGGACCCTGCGAAGGAACGGCGTGGGATCCGCGCCAGGGTGCGCCAACTGATGCAAACGAAGATTTTCTGAACGCCATGACCTTGCAAGACCTGCTCGACAAAATCCTGCGTCGTCAACCAGCCAGTGCCACCACCGCGCGTGAGCGCCTTCAGTTGGTTCTGGCCCACGATCGCAGTGACCTGAGCCCGGAAACTCTTGATCAGATGCGCCGCGAAATCTTTGAAGTCGTGGCCAAGTATGTGGACATTGACCTCGAGGAAGGCGATGTGAGCCTCGAAACTGAGGATCGCGTCACAGCTCTGGTGGCCAACCTGCCCATCCGACGCTCAATGGCAGCCAGCTCACAGGAGTGACGCTGCAGCGATTGAGGGGAATCCCTTGATCAGGACTGACCTGATTCGATGCCCAACCTCCAGCTGACGCCTGCCGAAACGGGCGTGCTCGATCTTCTGCTGCAGGGCAAGAGCAACCGCGAGATCGCCCGAACACGTGTTGTCAGCATCCGCACGGTTGAAAGCCATATCAGCAATTGCCTTGGCAAGACAGGCTGTCGATCACGCCTGCAGCTCAGCCTGTGGTGGATGCAGCAGCTCAGATCGGGCAAGCGGATGTGCGCCGGTAGAGTTCCGACATTGCCGGCTTAGCTCAGTGGTAGAGCAGCGCTTTTGTAAAGCGAAGGTCGTCGGTTCAAATCCGTCAGCCGGCTTCTAGGGACTGCGATCCCACTGTTCAGGGCGCCCTGTCTGAATCCGTGCGCCCAGCCAGAAACCAGAGCCCGACCAGGGCCAGCAACCAGGGCAGCAGCTTGAGCTCGAACAAGGGCGTGAACCATCGGATCACGGGCTCCAGCATCCAGTGAAAGAGAGCCTGGAGAACCAGCACGAGCGCAATCAGCCAGAGCATGGGGGAGACGTCTCAACCTCATCAGCCATCACAGCGCCCTGACGCAACACCTGCCAGCACCCTGGTGATGTCCAGGCAATCACAGTGCTGGCAAGCCCTGACGGTGCCGGCCAGGGCAGCGGTGACAGCAGAGGCAAACCAGGGAATGCTGCTGCAGCCTCAGCCGCGCTCCGACTGGACGCTGCACCGGAAGCGTTGGCGCTGGTTGTCGCCAGTGGACCGCTCTCATTCAGAAGTGCTCGCATTGCATCGCAATCTGGGATGCGCATCCCCAGAGTTCCCTTGCCGGGGTTGAGATTCTGACTCAGGCGATTGCGCACGGGGAGCACAAGAGTGAGTGCGCCAGGCCAGAAACGACGGACCAGCGGTTCAGCGTCATCCCTGGCCTCTTCACTGGTGAGCGCCAGCAGCTGATCAGCCTGTGATGCCATCAGGATCAGCGGTTTGTCCTGGGGACGCTGCTTGAGAGTCCAGATCTGCGCCGCATGATCAGGAGCGGCGGCCAGTGCCGGCAGGGTGTCGGTGGGCAGGAGAGCCGCGCCACCGCTGATGAGATGCGTCGCCATCTCCCTGGCTGCCAAGAGTCGAGGTCTGGAGTTGGTCATGAGTGGGACCGTGAAACTGCCTGAGGATGCGACGCACGCCTGGCGATGGCGAAACGCCTGACACCGCTGAGGTCGGCACGGGACTGGGCACAAACCAGCCCGGCTGACCTCATCAGAGCAAGCACCTGATCACTCTGATCGTGATGGTGCTCAAGCAGGAGCCAGCCGCCTGCGGAGAGTGCCTGCGGAGCCAGTTTCACAATCGCTCTGCAGCAGTCCAGACCATCGTCTCCACCGCAGAGTGCCTGCCTGGGTTCATGGTCACGAACAATCGGTTCGAGAGCATCAACAACCCGTGAAGGGATGTAGGGAGGATTCGAAACAACAAGATCAAATTGCCCCCACCACTGGCCCAGTGGGTCCCACCATGAGCCCTGATGCAATTGCCAGTTCAGTGATGTGGTCATGGCGTTGAGGTTGAGGCGCGCCAAGTCGAGAGCCGCAGCACTGAGATCCACAGCATGCCCATGCCACCCCTGCAGAGCACGAGACAGAGCGATGGCCATGGCGCCGCTGCCCGTTCCAAGGTCTGCCCAGCGACCGCGTTGGTGAGACCGGCCCTCCTCATGCAGGCATTCCAGAGCGAAATCAATCAGCAGCTCAGTCTCCTGTCGCGGGATCAGTGCCGCTGGGCTGATCTGAAGATCCAGGTCGCGCCACGGACAGCGCCCGACGAGATGCTGCAACGGAACATGATCCTGAACATGCCTGGTCCAGAGTGCCTCCAAGGTTGCGAAGGAGCTGGCAAGGGGAGCGGTTGCCTCCGGCAGGATCCGCAGTCTCTGGAGTTCAGCCCAGCTCAGGTTGGCCTTCATGGCCAGCAACCAGTCGAAGTCAACGGCTCGCCCTCCTCGCAGCAACTGCGTGCGACGCCAGGCCAGCAATTCCTGTCCCGAACACTGCGCTGACTCCATGAAATGAACCTAGAGCGCGCGCCAGCGCAATCCTGGCTGCGCCATCACCCGACCAGCCAGTTCGAGCTTCAGCAGCTCAGAAGCGATGCTCTCCGGATCCGACTGAAGTGACTGAACCAGCTCATCGAAGCTGAAATCATCATTGAGCAGATTCAGCAAGCGGCTCTGAACAGCGGAACAAGGAATCGCGTTGCCGCTCTGCTTGTCGCCCCCTGCATCACCCAGAGCACCAGAGACGCATGGACCAGGTCCGAGCTGTTGAATCAGATCCTGAGGGTCGATCAGGACCTCAGCCCCGGACCCGAGCAGAGCATTGCTGCCCTGAGCTGAGTCACGCAGAGCGTCAGCTGGAACAACCCAAACCGGGATGTCCAGCGCTCGCGCCATGGCAGCTGTCCGAAGCGCGCCACTGTTCCGCGGGCATTCGACCAGCACAACAGCCCTTGTGACAGCGGCAAGCAAGCGGTTTCGTCGAGCAAAACCGGAGCGCGTGACCCTCTCGGAATCTCGCAATTCCGTGATCAACAGACCGTTATCGGCGACCGCCTGTTGCAACTGGCGATGTTCAGGGGGATAGACACGATGCAGCGGAGTCCCCAGAACAGCGACGGTCTGGCCCCCAGCCTCCAGACAGGCGCGATGAGCAGCAGCATCAACCCCTTCAGCAAGGCCGCTGACCACGGGCCAGCGCGCCTGAGCAAGGGCTCGACCCAGACCATCAGCCATGCGAAGGCCATGAGATGACGGTCGACGGGTTCCCACGACGGCAATGGCCTGCTGGGACGACAGCAGATCAAGCAGATCTGCATTGCCACGCCACTGGATCGAAAGTGGTGGGCGCTCCAGGTTCTCGAAGCACGCTGGCCAGCGGGACTCACAGGGCAGAAGAACATGGCCTGGAACCTCGGTACAGGGCTGCAGACCGAGACTGTTCCTGTAGCGCTCGAAGGAGCACAACACCGATTCCGGCCATTCGAACGCCCTCTGAAGCCTGGGGAGAGACCATCGCCAGAGCTCCTGGAGACCTCCAGGAGCCTGAGCAGCAGCAGAACAGACCTGACGCATCCGGGCAGCCCCGATTCCAGGACACTGCACCCACAACCACAACCAGGCGCGCTCCGACACACGATCATTACTAGTACAGAAATACTATCAGCAGGGTTGAGCTGGGCCTCGCTCAAGGGTCCTGAATGCTGCCGCGACTGCTTCAGGCGGGCGGCGCAGCACCCTGCGATCAGGCATCACCCTCACCAGAACCAGCTCCACCGATGCCTCCGCCACGCAGGCTCCATGCCTGATGAAACGGGTGAACCAGGGCCAGCGAACTCCCCTCGGAGCAGAGGAGACACTCGTCAGAACCACCTCATCGCCAAGCCTCAAGGCTTCCCGGTAACGGATCTGCAGCTGAACAACAGGCATTTCCAGACCATCTGAGGCCATCGTCTCGTAGGGGTAGCCGGTTGCGGAAAGGGCTTGGACCCGAGCCTCCTCCAGCCATCCCACGTAAGCCCCGTGCCACATCACCCCACCATGGTCAGTGTGCTGCGGCAACACGCGTTTGGTCAGGCGCCAAGGAGTTCTGGTAACGCTCTCATTCACCATCCGAAGCGCGCATTGCAATCAGCCATAGGCTGCTGCATGGGCTGAAATTTTGCCGTGTTCAAGAACCTTCTGATCGCCGATTCAGGCAAGGGCCATGTCGGGGAGATGATCAACATGCTGCGTGATCTGCCGGCCTTTCAGGCAGCCAGAATCAATCTGCTGCATGTGGTGCCGGAACAGACCATGTCAGCCACACAACAGCACTGGAAGACTGCGGGCAGCCTTCTGGCCGGGGCAGTTGAGCAGCTGGGGCTCAATCCCCAGGATGTGAACTCGATCATCCGCCAGGGAGATGCGAAACAGACTGTTCTCACCGTGGCCGACGAACTGGACGCGGATCTGATCGTGATGGGATCTCGAGGCCTCGGCAGGCTGCGCTCCATCCTGGCGAACAGCGCCAGTCAGTACGTCTTCCAGCTGTCCACGAGGCCGATGCTGCTGGTGCGGGATGACCTCTACATCAGACACCTCAACAGAATTCTGGTCACCATCGACGGCACAGGAGTCGGAGACGACGCGCTCAGACTGGCCTGTGAGATGGTCCGCGAGATTCCTGGAGGTCAGCTGACCGGTGTCCATGTGGCTCGCAAGGAACCGGCGGCGTCACGAGGAGCTGCCGGCAAGAGTGACTCATATCTCGACAAGGCAGTGCAGAGAGCTCGAAACCTGGGGGTTGAACTCAAGCCTCTGCATGTGACCGACAATGACATCGGCAAGGGTGTTTGCCTGGCGGCAGAGAAGGCCAGCGCGGATCTGGTCGTTCTGGCCTCACAGGACCGTCGACCACTTGTGGCGAGAGGGCTCGTCGACCTCGACAAGCTGCTTGGCGGCTCAGTGAGCGACTACATCAGAGTTCACG
>CAYWOE010000066.1:0-6493 GCA_964459855.1 uncultured Synechococcus sp.
CCTCCGCATTTGAGGCCGGCTTCACCTCCCTGGCCCATTCGGATGCAGACATCGAAGCCACGATTCAGGCCTTCCGCGAAAGCTTCGCTGCTGTCGCCTGAGCTCTGATTCAGATTGATCCCCCATTCTCAATCCAGGCATCGGCGCTTGGAGGGTCCGATCGGATCGGTCTTGATCAGACCATGTCTGGGCTGTGAGAAACCGCGTGCAGAGATGATGGAAGGCTGAGCTCAGCTTGATGTCGATTGAGGCATCAAGATCAGTCTGTTCCCCAACACTCAGCGATAGTTCTCAAACTGAAGCGGAACATCAAGCTCATCCTCCTTTGAGCGCAGCAACTGAATGACCTGCTGCAGATCATCCTTACTCTTGCCTGTCACCCTGAGGCTGTCCCCCTGAATGGCCACGGTGACTTTCTTGAGCTCGTCACGAACTATTTTGCTCATTTTCTTGGCCAGTTCCTGACTGAGTCCCTTCTTCAATTTGACGGTCTGCTGAACACGATTCCCCCCCACATTTTCCGCAGTCTGGAAATCAAATATCTTGAGAGAAAGATTTCTTTTGGTTGCCTTTGTACGCAGGATATCTTCAACAGCCTGAAGGGTCATATCACTGGCGGTGGTGATCACAACTGCCGCCTCTTCAAGATCAATCTCTGTGCCGGAATCCTTGAGGTCGTAGCGCTGGGAGACGTCCCTTCGAACCTGGTCGAGGGTATTCACCAATTCCTGACGGTCAAAGTCAGAAACCACATCAAATGAGTAAGAAGCCATCGATGAGTCGTCGCTGATTGAAGGCTAGCAATACTGTCGAAACCAGTCTCAACGGAGGTTCAGTGAGGAACCGATTGTTGTTGAACTTCTGAGTGGCAATCAGAACAACCCGAAAGGCTGTGGACCTCATCAGAAAGAGCCACACCAAGAATGAATGCAGAAACGCTGGCCGCATCGATCCACAGTTGATCACTATTGTTTCAACCGCGATTTTCTTGATTGTGTTCATCACAGACCTTGCCACCCAGACCCCTGCGGCTCCCTATGCCTTATCACTTGTATTTTCCGGAGCTGTGGTGATTGCAAGCGTGATACCCCTGGGCGCGGCGCGGTCACAGGCGGACTTCACCATGGACGACATGAAGGCGCCCAGGGCGATGTTCGACCGCCTTCCCGCCTGGGGGAAACGCGCCAGCTGGGCACACCAGAACAGCTTCGAGGCCTTCAGCCTGCACGCACCAGCAGCGCTTCTCGCCCTGATCGCCGTGCTCCAGACCGGTGAACTTCAGGGGCTCGCCATCCCTGCAGCCCTGCTTCAGCCGCTGCTGCGTCTGGCGTATCTTCCGGCCTACATCGCCAACATCCCTGCCCTGAGGGGGCTGTGCTGGGCTTCGGCCCTGCTGTGCACCGGCATCCTCTATGTCGAGGGACTCAAGGCTCTGCTGTTCGCCTAGCTCTTGCCCTGCTGGAACTGCTTGAGGGCAGCCAGCAGGGAGGCAGGTGACTGGGGATCCACCATCAGCACACTGCCGGCCGGCGAATCAGCCATGCGCTGCCCCATGTCCATCCAGTTCTCTGCCAGCATCAGCCTGATGGCTTCCTCGGCTTCAGGACTCTCGGCCAAGGCCCTGGCCATCACACGCGCCGCTTCGGACTTCGCCTCCGCCATCACGCCCTGTTGCTTGGCCTGGGCTTCAGCCTCAAGCAGGATGGCCTCCTTCTGCGCGCGGGCATCGAGAACCAGTGCCTCAGCACGTCCCCTCGCCTCATTCAGCTGGGCTTCCTTCTCCCCCTCGGAGCGCAGGATGGCGGCACGCTTCTCCCGCTCAGCCGTCATCTGAGCCTCCATCGCCTGCTTCACCCCCGGGGAGGGGTTGATGTCACGCATTTCAACGCGGGTCACCTTCACGCCCCAGGGGTCGGTGGCTTCATCCAGCTCCTTCAGCAGCAGCTCGTTCACCTCACTGCGGGTGGTGAAGGTCTGATCGAGATCGAGCTTGCCCATTTCCGCGCGGATCTGGGTCAGCACCAGATTCACCATGGCCGCCTGCAGGTTGTCAACGGCGTAATAGGCCTGGGAATGCTCGAGCAGCTGCCAGTACACCACCGCATCAACCTCGATGGAAACGTTGTCGCGGGTGATGCAGAGCTGAGGAGGGATATCCAGAACCCGTTCCTTGAGTGATTCGTGACTCACCACTCTCTCCACAACGGGAATCACAACGGAAAGACCGGGCTGCAGCTCGCGGTCATATTTTCCGAGCCGTTCGACGAGGCGTGATCGACCTCCGCTGGTGACCTTGATGCTGCCGCTGCCGAGCAGCGCGATCAGGATCAGGGCCGGCAGGCTCAGCAGGGCTTCCATGACGGATGGATGTCTGCAGTGACGCTAGCCACCAGAGTGGAGTGATCCACCTACCAGACATGTCACCAATCTGGAGTCCGTTGATCTGGTTGCTGGTGGCGGGTGTGCTGCTGGTCGTGGAGCTCGTGCAGCCCAGCTTCGACGGCCTGATGTTCGCGGCCTTCGCCGGTCTTGTCGTGTCCGTGCTGACGGCGTTGCTGCCTCTGCCGGTCTGGATTCAGATCCTCGTGTTCAGCCTCATCACCGTGCTGGGAACACTCTGGTTGAGCCGCTGGTCGGCGAGACGAAATCCCAGGCCTGGAGCCCGCAGGCTGAAGGAGGACACCGCAGAGGTGCTGGACACGATCCAGCCCGGAGGTGAAGGGAGGGTTCGCTGGCATGGCCAGAGCTGGGCGGCATGCTCAATGGATGTGGAGACCCGGCTGCAGCCCGGAGACCGCGTGCTCGTGATGGGAAGAGAGGGAACCCGGTTGCAGGTTCTGCCGACCCTGCCATCCGTCTGACCGTCAGTCGAAGAACAGCAGGCTGACAACCTTGCCCATGTCCTCGGCATTGCGGCAGCTGGCGAGCAGCGTCTCGCTGTCATGGAACGCCAGACAGATCAGCTGATCACAACGGCTGATGATGTCCTGGTTGCAGAGGCTGCTGGCCATCGGCAGAGGCAGATCGTCGTGCTCGGGTTTCTCGATCAGATGCAGGACCCGCTCCAGCTGATCCCGGATCTCAGGCCCCTGTCGACTGAGGCTCTGCGGAAGCAGCACCGTGAGTTTTGAAGCATCAACGGCGAGAACGCCCCGGATCACCGCTGCGTTGACTCCCTGCGCTCCTGAGGTGACCAGCGAGTGCCCCTCCTGCGCCAGAGAGCGGGCGATCAGCTCGATCAGATGAATGGCAACCACAGGAACGTGACGGCTGCCGAGGATGGCAATCCTTCTGGCTCCCTTGTCCTGGAGCAAGGCCAGTTCCTGGGCAAGGGTGTCCACCCTGTCCAGTGCAGGAAGATCAAGGGATCGGCTCAATGACTGCCTGCGAGCGTTCTAAGAAGTTAGCAGCGGTGAACCCTGTCGGGATCATCACTTTGAGCCGATCACGAGGTCTTCCAGTCCCACCGCCCTGAGCAGATCCGCGAGTCGGCAGTGCTCCTCCACAAGGCGGAAGGCGTAAGTCGCTTTCACAGCCTCGTGCAGACGCACATGACCGAACGCCTGTTCGATCACTTCAACGGTCCCGAGGGTGTCCTGCTCGACCTTGAGAAGGGGCACCTCCAGCTCGTCCGCGCGACTGATCAGCTGAGGGAGAGGGTCACCGGCACCCGTGAGAATCAGACACTGCGTGGAGGCCTCCAGAGCAGCCAGCTGAATATCGGTGCGGTCCGCCCCGGTGACCACAGCCATGTTGCGACGCCTGCGGAAAAACTCCATGGCTGAGTTCACGTTCATCGCCCCGATGCTGAGGGTTTCCACCAGCAGATCGAGCTTCTCTCTGCAGCAGATCACACGCGCATCGAGTCGACGGACCAGTTCGCCCACCGTGACGCTGCGCAGCAGCGGAGAGCGCGGCATCACACCGAACACCTCGATCCCGAGGGCCTGCAGCGCCGGCACGACCTCACGCTCAAGGCTTGCCACATCGTCGGGAATGACCGCATTGAGAACCACGCCACGCAGACGATCACCAAGCTGCTGGCTCGCTGCAAGCAGGGCATCCACGCTGCGACTGTCCTCCCAGAGATGCACAAGGACGACCGGTGCATCGAGATCACGGGCCAGTTGCACCAGACTCAGCCCGTAGAGCAGTCCCTCATGCAGGTTTCCGGCGGCTTCGAGCAGGGTGACTCCCGCCTCCGACTGCCGAAGGTTGGTCCTCAGCTGTTCGAGGCCCTCTCCCGCGGCCAGGGTCCCACTCCCCAGTCGTGTCTGTGCTGTCTGAGGAGACAGCAGATGCAGGGACGGGATCAGATCCTGATGAGGCAGACCGAGGGTCTCTCCCACGAAGCGGACATCGTCATCGATCAGAGGTGAGGGCAGATCTCCCTGACCTGAGTCCCAGTCAAGGCTGGTGGCCAGCGGTTTGCCGAAGAGAACCCGCGTGCCGGCGGAGCGCAGATGCCTGGCGATCCCGAGCACAAGTGCGGACTTGCCGCTGAAGGGTTCACACGATCCGATCAGCAGCGTTGAGCCCATCCGGGAGGTCTGAGATTGGTGACCACAATTTAAAGGCCATCAACCTCCGCGACCCGCTCAAGAAACAACCACTGCCAGAAGGAATCAGGCAGATCCCGATGGCCTGAATCTGGGCAATGCATGAGCCAATCCAGCAGCTGATGCGCAGGGCATTCAAACGAGTAGAGCTGCTGGGGTTGGTCCTGAAAGCTCAGCTCACATCGACAGGTCTGCAATGGAGCACTGACCTCGCTCCAGGTCAGACGGAACCGGTGAGGGGAAGCGTCCCTGCGCGCGCGCTCGCCATCGATCCGGCCAAGCGGCAGACGATCAAGAGCACTTTGCAGGGCCCGCTCCTGCCGTCGTCCGCCGCAGTAGGGAGCGAAAAGCGCCAGAAGAGCTTCCCCGGACGGGCTGGACAACGTCATACCGTCGAGCTGTCCCAAGCATGCCCCAGTTCATCGCCATGGCCCAGCCTGCGCCGAGAACTTCCGAGTCCAGGGCCGTTTCAGGGGCCTGGGAGGGTCGCAGAATTGGCATCACTGGCGCGGGCGGAGAGCTTGGCCGCGCACTGACACGCCGGCTGCGCCAGAGAGGTGCCTGGGTTGTCGCTCTGAGTCACCGACCGCAGCCGAAAGCTCAGGACAGCCTGACCGGGCCGCAGGAATGGGTTCGCTGGAGCTGCGGCAAGGAGGAGGAGCTCGACAGCACCCTGCGTCGTCTCGATGTCCTGGTGCTCAATCACGGCATCAATCCGGGAGGTGATCAGAGCCCCGAAAGCCTGTCCCAGGCCCTTGATGTGAATGCCCTGAGCCAGTGGAGGCTGCTGCAGCGCTTCGAGCAACTGGAGAGAACCACTGACCAGCACGCGGATGCTCCTGAGTTGTGGGTCAACACATCGGAAGCCGAGATTCAACCGGCGATGAGCCCCGCCTACGAACTGAGCAAGCGCCTGATCGGCCAGCTTGTGAGCCTGCGCTGGAGTGCTCCGCGGCGGGAGAGGGCCAACCTGCCGAAGCTGCGCAAGCTGGTGCTTGGCCCCTTCCGATCGGAGCTCAATCCCATCGGAGTGATGTCAGCGGATTTTGTGGCGGGACAGATCCTCTGGCAGGCAGGAATCGGCCTTCCACTGATCATCGTGACCCCCAACCCACTCACCCTGCTGGTGATGCCGCTGACCGAGCTCGGGCGGCTGCTCTACAACAGAATTTTTCGGATCAATCACCCCGATCGGTGAGGATCTCACAGCCATCGGAGGTGACAACCACCGTGTGTTCCCACTGCGCGGAGAGACTTCCGTCACGTGTGACAACGGTCCAGCGGTCCCTCAGAGTCCGGCAGGCCTTGCTGCCGGCATTGAGGATGGGCTCCACGGCGAGCGTCATGCCGGGACGGAGCTTGACGTTCGGCAGACCGTCCGTGCGGAAGTTGAACACGGAGGGCTCTTCGTGGAGATTGCGGCCCACACCGTGCCCCGTGTAATCCTCCACCACACTGAAGCCTCCTTCGTGGACACGATCCTCCACCGCTCCGGCGATATCGAGAAGTGTGTTTCCTGAGCGGATCTGAGCCAGGCCCGCCATCAGTGACTCCTGAGCCACCCGACTGAGGTTGGCCGCCGTCTCACTCACCTCCCCGACACAGACGGTGATGCAGCTGTCGCCGTGATAGCCCTCGAAGAAGGCTCCCGTATCGACCTTGAGCAGATCACCGTTGTGGATCACGCGTTTGTTGCTGGGAATTCCGTGCACCACTTCATCGTTGATGCTGGCGCAGATGCTGGCCGGGAAACCGTGATACCCCTTGAAACTCGGGGTGGCTCCCATCTCCCGGATGCGTCGCTCGGCATGGGCGTCCAGATCACCGGTGGTCTGACCGGGTTCCACCATCTCCATGATCTCCCGAAGCACTGTCGCCACGATGCGACTGGCCTTGGCCATGATTTTCAGCTCTCTCGCCGACTTGATCTCCAC
>CAYWOE010000067.1:0-6488 GCA_964459855.1 uncultured Synechococcus sp.
GCACAACAAACCAGAGACAACGCAGGTACCACTCCACAAAAACCACTGCAATTAGAAAGTTCGATGGTGAACCAGAACCGCACCCCAGCATCACAAGTAGAAACAGAGAACGAGCCAACCATCAACAAGATCGCTCTCGAAGAACACTTCTCCATCAGAGAACTTCTCCCCACATCAGCGGAGTTGGAGTTTTTCGACCCACAGTTGCTGGGCGCGATTGAACCATTGCTGCCTGAACTGGCGGAACAGCGACTGGCCAATATGGACAAAGCCGGGATTGAGATCGCCGTGCTGTCACAGACTGCGCCGGGAATTCAAGCGATCGCCGACTCGTCCGAAGCATCGGCTATGGCCAGACATGCCAACGACTGTCTGCATGCAGCGATAGAGCTACAACCCCGGCGTTTCAGAGGCTTTGCGGCACTGAATCTTCAGGATATCGATGTCGCTTGTGCAGAGCTGAAGCGATGCGTGAGCGAGCTGGGTTTCGTTGGAGCTCTTGTCAACGGCAGCACACAAGGTGAATACCTTGACAATCCCAGAGTCGATCCGCTGTGGTCAACACTCGAGCAGCTTGAAGTACCCATTTATCTCCATCCCGGACTTCCCACCAACCAACCCGCTTCGATGGTGAAGGAACTCGATGGTGCCACTTGGGGCTGGTCATTTGACACCGCCACCCATGCGCTGCGCCTGATTGTGAAAGGCGTTTTCGAAAAACATCCCAACGCCAACGTGATCCTCGGACATATGGGGGAGAACCTGCCCTTTTATCTCTGGCGACTGGACAGTCGTTATGCGTCGACTCGCTATCGCAATGACATCAGCACCACACCCAGCGCCGTATTCCGACGAAATTTCTATATCACCACTTCAGGCGTCTGTGATGACGCTGCACTGAAGTGTTCGATCGCCGCTCTTGGCCCGGAACGCATCATGTTCTCCACGGATTACCCCTATGAAGACATCGAACTCGCAGGCCGATGGATCGACCAGGCTGCGATCGATCCACTCGCGAAGACCATGATCTGCAGAGACACAGCGCGAAAGCTGCTTCGTCTTGACTGATTCCCTGTCGAAACTCAATACAGAAGCTCCAGAGCTCCACCAACCATCTCTTCGAGCTCAAAGCAGCGGGCACCAAAAACAGCTCTGATGCTCAAATTGAACCTGGCTTACGGGGAAAGTTCTTTTCAGTCAGGAGAAGACTCACAATGATCCTCGAAGAGAAGAACGAAGACGTCGACGAATCATTCGCCACTGGCGCTGAAGATTCTGTCGCTTGGAAGCACTGAGCTGGGCATAGGCGATCAGCTGCTGCCGATCAGCCATGGCTGCCAACAGATCGGCGTGATCAGGATGAAGGAGTGCGGCACGCTGGCAGAGCTGAGCGAAACTCTCGCCGGGCGCGGGGTGAACACCAAACCGAGCAAGCAGGCGCAGCGACTGATCAAGCGGTTGACGCCCCGCAACCGAGTGGCGCAACATCACCCACCCCAGGCCGGATGCGGCCATCGACGTCAACAGCACCGTGAGACCAAGCCATCGCTGTTGATCACCGAACAACCGTGTCAACCAGATCTGCTGACTGGACTGATCGAAACCCAGCCACCAACGGGTCCAGACCAGATCCAGTCCCCACCATTGCCGCTGAATCCACTGCCACCAGGACAGCTCAGACTCCTCCCGCATAGCAGCTGGGAGTTGCTGTGCGAGAGGAGTCTCAGCACCCGGAGCGATCCAGAGCGTCGGGTCGACACGTTGCCAGCCGCTGTCGTTCAACCACACGTCCACCCAGGCATGGGCATCGCTCTGGCGCAGTTCGAGATAGTTCGCCCCGCTCAGCGGCTTCACCAACCGCCCGCCTCGATAACCGCTGACGACGCGGGCCGGCACATCCGCAGAACGCAACAAGGCCGCGAGTGCACTGGAGTAGTGACCGCAGAAACCCAGCTGACGATCAAACAGAAAGTCGTCGAGATCCAACGCTGAGCCTGGTTGAAGACTGTATTGAAATGGCTGACTGCGGAACCATCCCTCCACGGCAGTCAAACGCTCACGATCACTGGGCAGGCTGCGAAACCCTTCTCCGAGCTGCCTCAGCCGTGGAAATCCAACCGCCGGGAGCTGACGCTCACTCGCCAGCGGTGGGCGGCGGCGCCAGTCCTGCGCATTCCCAGCGGCCTGCAATCGATAGGCCCGGCGTTGTCGTGAGGCGACATTCATCAACAGCTCCCCCTCGGACGCAATCCACTGATCCGCAGCCACCGGGGCCGAGCTTCCATCCCAGGGGAGCGCGCGGGTTGCTGAGGGTTCGACAACCCACCACTGGCTGATCGGCGCAGTGCTGCGCACATCCCTGACAGACGTCGGAGGTTCAGGGGAATCGCGGTGCCGCCAGCGACGACCATCAAATGTTTCGTGCACCAGTACACGCCAGTAGGCGTCGTCTGGTATGACGACTCCCTGAGCCACCGTCATGCGGGCAGCGGATGTGTCCACCGATGCCAATGTCGCGATGCTGAGCGGATCAAGATCAGGGGAGAGGCCGGTGACGGCACCGCGTGCAGGCCCAAGCTGCGTTGTCCACAACGGAGGGATGCGCGGAACAAGCAGGAACAGCACCAGGGCCAGTGGTAGAGCTGCCGCCAGCAGCTGAAGACTGCGTTGCAGAAGTCCTCGGAACGACAACATCCCCTGCAGCTCCTGACTGAGCAGCCCTGCAAATGCGGTGCATGCGGCGATCAACTGCAAAGCGGAAGCCAAAAGGCTTTGCAGCTGAGCCGCCAGCAACCCCGCTGACAGCAACTGCAGAAACGCCACCAACCGGCGGTCAAAAGGCCTGCGTGTCTCCCTCAACTTGAACATGGTGCAAATCACCAAGGCCCAGGTCGGCCAGGTGAGCGCCGCCGCGCTGTTCAATGCAAAGCACTGCAGCAGCAGCGGCGGGAAGGCGCACCAGGCCAGCGCTTCAGTTGGCAGCCTGCGGATCATGCGGTCGCCAATGCCTCCAGACAAGCATTGCGATGCCGCAGGCCCAGATCCGGTGCCAGGGTTTTTCCGCGCAGGCGCAGGCCGTAACGCACACCCTGCTGATGCAACTGCATCACCCGCTGAGCCAGATGCTCCACAGCCCGATCCAGTGGCAGGCCCGACGCCGGTTCCAGCATCCACTCGTGATTGCTGGGATCGGCGAACACCTTCGCCTGGAGCGGCCGCCCCCTGGCGGCACCGGTCCAGTCGACCGCTGCTGGTCTCTCCTGATCACGCACGTCGCGAAGATCGTGCCATTCATCCTGACCATCGCGGGACTGAGACGTTATTCGCTCCCCAACCGGACCTGAGCGGCGGCGCGGCCAGATCAACTGAGTCTGTGGAGGCAGCCAGCGCGTCCAGCAAATGAACAGGCCAAGAGGAGCGATGGTCTCAATCTGCAGCTGGGGTGGCTGCTGCCAGCCTCGGCACTGCGGACTCCAGGGGAGAGCCAGCGTGGAGATTCCCGCCGATAACTGCAGGTCTGCAGCCTCAGACCCGTCGCGAAAACGAAGACGCATCGGAGGCCGAGGTGAACGGGTTTCCAGAATCAGCGGGTAGGTGACGGTTTCTGCGGCAAATGCGGGTGGCGGCTGACCGCAGCGCACCGTCAGACCATGCAGCGTGTCGTGGGTGAGAAACATCGCCAGCAGCATGACGCCCAGCATCAGAAAGCCCAGAAGCAAGGTGCTGTTGCTGGCGGTCTGAATCGCCACCAGCAGAAGAAACGCCGCCCCTGCAAGCCAGAGGAGACCGAAGCGACTGGGAACGATGTAGAGGGATCTCAGCCCGAGCCTGATCTCATCGCAACGCATTCACCCGCTCCAGGAGATCGCTGCTGAGAGGTGTGCCTGCATTCGCTGGGCAGCCCGCATCAAGGCGATGCTCCACCACAGCCGGCAACACCGCCTGGACGTCGTCGATCAGCACGTGATCTCTGCCATCGATCAGTGCCCATGCACGTGCAGCAGCCATAAGACCCTGGCTGGCCCTCGGTGACAGGCCCTCCTGGCCCCGCCGACTCGCCTCCACGAGGTCGAGCACGTATTCGAGCAGCTGCTCTGAGCAGTATTGATCGGCACAGCGCTGCTGAAGCTGCAGAAGCGCCCGATCATCAACCCCCTGAAGACTCTCAAGCGGAGAACCATCACCGCGAAGCAGCTGACGCTCCGCATCGCGGTCGGGGAAGCCAAGACTCACCCGCATCAGAAAACGATCCAGCTGCGCCTCAGGCAGAGGACTCGTGCCCACCTGATCGAGACTGTTCTGTGTGGCGATCACAAAAAAGGGCTGAGGCAGGGCGTGGCTGGTGCCATCGACGCTCACGCGCCCGGCGGCCATCGCCTCCAGCAGTGCACTCTGGGTGCGAGGACTGGCGCGGTTGATCTCGTCCGCCAGCAACACCTGGGTGAACAGCGGACCCTGCTGGAAATGAAAGCTTGCATCCGCCTGATTGAACACGTTGATCCCGGTGAGGTCGGCAGGCAGCAGGTCACTGGTGAAGCTCACCCGCTTGAACGCCAGTGAAAACACGGTTGCCAGAGCCTCGGCAAGGGTCGATTTGCCCATACCGGGACGGTCTTCAATCAGCAGATGCCCCCCCGCCAGCAGGCAGCTGAAAGCGAGACGCACCTGCTTCTCCTTGCCGAGCAGAACGCGACCGACGGCATTGGTCAACGGCAGCAGCTCAGCAGTCACAGAGGATTTCCACAAACCCCATCTACAGGTTGGCAACCCACTGGAAGAATCGGTCAAGGACGACTCGGGGCCTGCTCCCGAATCAGGTTCCATGCTTCAGCGGGAGTATCAGCAAACTGAAATAATTGCCGGTCTTCATCATCAATCAGACCTGATTCGGCCATGAAATCAAAATCGATCACTCTCGACCAATACTCTGTTCCAAAAAGAATGATTGGCATCGCGCGTTTCGCCCCAACCTGTCTTAAGGTCAGAACTTCAAACAGTTCATCCAACGTTCCGAACCCGCCTGGAAAAAGAACTGCGCCAACCGAATGCATCACAAAATGAAATTTTCTTAGCGCAAAATAATTAAACTTGAAGCACAGATCTGGAGTGATATAGGGATTGGGATATTGCTCATGAGGAAGATCAATATTGAGCCCAATCGAACGACAACCGGCATCAAAGGCTCCGCGATTGGCAGCTTCCATGATTCCAGGGCCACCACCAGTGACAATCACATGAGATGAACAACCTGGGGTGGTGCCGTCTTCGGGCTGACCATGCCTTGAAGCCAGAAAAGCAAACTCTCTGGCTGCGTCATAAAACGCTGAAAGCTCAACAAGTTTTCTGGCTTTGTGAACCCTGCGCTGATGCTGAGACGAATCAGGATCTGCGCTGAGTGCCATCAGTGATTGTTCGAGAGACGACTCAGCGACAGCCCGCTCCTGAATGCGGGCACCTCCGAACACAATAATTGTGGACCTGATGCCGGCCTCTTCCAGCTGAAGCTCAGGTTTACTGATCTCCAGAAGCATCCTGACTCCTCGCATCGAAGCACTGTTGAGCAGATCGAGATCCTGGTGGGCGAGTTTGTAGGTGTTGGAGTGAATGATCTGATCAAGGTTCCTTGCAACCTGGTCCTCGTCGTTATTGAGAAATTCAGAATCGCTTGCTGCTGATGACATCGAGGAAGCATCCCTTACATCAGGTTGGCAGGCTCAACATGGCCTCACCACCCAGATGGCATGACATCAGACAGCATGGCTCGGGACCACCAGCAGCGATGCATCAGGGAACTTCCCTCAGTCCTGGTTCAGCCTGCTCCAGTTGCTGCGTCGTCAATGACGATCGCAACAACAAGGGCAGGGGAGATGAACCAGTCTGGAACGCGCCGTTACCCTCTGGAGCAAGCTCTGGGGTCGTTGTCTGCCCCAGCAGATGCCTGTCGAAGAAGAGTTTCGCCATCCCCCGGAGTTGCTGTCTGGCAAGGGACTGATCCGGACCCGTGATCACCTCAGGGAGATTCGAGGTGGCATCCAGGAACGACAGATGTGTGCCGTTTTTCTGAACCGCCAGCAATGAACCTGGCTGGCGGAGACTTGTGAAGGGCGTGAGTTGCTGGGAAACAGGCGGGGCGAAAACATCCTTCATACCGGCGATCACAAGCATCGGCACCTCAACGCGGGCCATGGATCGGCTGCTGAAAATCGGATTGGTGACCGGATTCACCGCCACGGCAACCTTCACACGAGGATCACGGAAGCTCGTCTGTTTCACCACACGACCGGGTGCTTTGCACTGCCAGACCAGCGCCGGATTGAGAACCACAGAGCGTGGATCATTCAGCGGCTGACAGCCACGAATCAGATTGGGCCAGTCCAGCTCGGCGCCAGCGAGAGCCGTGACTGTGTAACCCCCGAGTGACTGACCGAGCAGCCCGACCCGCTCAGTGTCAATCCTTTTCCCCCAGCGCTGCTCGATCTGGTCGATCA
>CAYWOE010000068.1:0-6468 GCA_964459855.1 uncultured Synechococcus sp.
TGCGCGTGAAGGCTGCCGCAACCATCAGTGCGAACGCTTCCGCGATCATCCGCGATGCAGTGGCCAAGGCTCTGCTCTATTCGGACATCACCCGTCCAGGCGGCAACATGTACACCACCCGCCGCTACGCAGCCTGCATCCGCGATCTGGATTACTACCTGCGCTACTCCACCTACGCCATGCTCGCCGGTGACACCTCCATTCTCGATGAGCGTGTGTTGAACGGCCTCAAGGAGACCTACAACTCCCTGGGCGTTCCCATCGGAGCAACCGTGCAGGCCATTCAGGCCATGAAGGAGGTCACCGCCTCGCTGGTCGGCCCCGATGCCGGCAAGGAAATGGGTGTCTACTTCGATTACATCTGTTCCGGTCTCGGCAACTGAGCCCCATGAGGTTGTTCAAGGTCACCGCCTGCATTCCCAGCCCTGAAAAGGTACGGACTCAGCGCGAATTGCAGAACACCTTCTTCACCAAGTGGGTGCCTTACGACAGCTGGTTCGCTGAACAACAGCGCATTCAGAAACAGGGTGGTCGCATCATCAAGGTGGAACTCTGCACCGGCGGCCAGCAGGTCAACGTCGGCAACTGAATCGTTCTCAAAGTTGAGTCAAAACCCGGCCTCTGGTCGGGTTTTTTGTTGAGTTCCCTTGGCAAACCGTCCAGAGAACGGCTCAATGCATGCAACATCTCCGATCATTTTGAGCAGCCCCACCGTGACCTCCAGAAGGAGTCGATCCTCACGTCAGGGCACTGTGCGAGATCGGCACGTGGCCGTTCTTGAATCAAAACCTTTCTGGGAGCGATACCTACCTCTCGACTGGTCACTGTGGCCAGCGGAAGCGCGTCTGCTTCTCACACTCACTGTCATCTGGAGCCTCGCCGGCCTGCTTGTTCTGGCTTCAGCGAGCTGGTGGGTCGCAGCCCGTGAACAAGGTGAGGGTGCTTATTACCTCAAGCGCCAGCTGGTGTGGATGGCGGCCAGCTGGAGTCTGATGTCATTCACCGCCTCAATCAATCTGCGCCGCTGGCTGAAGCTGGCAGGGCCGGCTCTCTGGATTGGATGCCTGCTGATTGCAGCGACCCTGGTGATGGGAACCACCGTGAACGGCGCCAGCCGCTGGCTGGTGATCGGTCCGATTCAGATTCAGCCCTCCGAACTGGTGAAACCGTTCGTGGTGCTGCAAGCAGCCAATCTGTTTGCCCACTGGAAGCGGACCCGACTCGATCAGAAGCTGCTGTGGCTCGCCAGTTTCGCGGTTCTGGTGCTGCTGATTCTCAAGCAGCCCAATCTCAGCACTGCAGCATTGACCGGACTTCTGATCTGGTTGATGGCCTTCTCAGCCGGACTGCCGCTGTTCCAGCTGTTCGGCACAGCGATCGGGGGAGCCCTGCTGGGCACAGCCAGCATCCTGATCAATGAATACCAGCGCTTGCGCGTGATCTCCTTTCTGAATCCCTGGAAGGATCCTCAGGGAGACGGGTACCAGTTGATCCAGAGCCTGCTGGCGATCGGATCGGGTGGTGTGTTCGGCCAGGGATTTGGCCTCTCAACCCAGAAACTCCAGTACCTGCCGATTCAGAGCACCGACTTCATCTTTGCGGTGTACGCCGAGGAATTCGGACTCGTGGGGTCTTTGCTGCTGCTGCTGTTCCTGATGTTGATCGGCTATCTGGGGCTGCGCGTTGCCCTGCGTTGCCGAAGCAACCAGGCCAGGCTCGTGGCCATTGGTTGCTCGGCTCTCCTGGTCGGGCAGTCCTTGATGAACGTGGCGGTGGCCTCCGGGGCGATGCCGACCACTGGGTTGCCGTTGCCGTTGGTGAGCTATGGAGGCAACTCGTTGCTGTCGAGTCTGATGATCGTGGGGCTGCTGATTCGCTGCTCCCTCGAATCCACGGGATTGATCGGCGGGCGCGGACAGCCTCGAAGACTGGCGTCTGATCGACGCCGCCAACGTTCTGATCGATAGGCTGAACCCTGAGTATTCCGGCATCGGCTTCACCATCGCCTTTCTCGACCTGGCACTGTCCGATCTGGCCCGAAGCGGTGAAGACCTGCTGAACCATGCACTGCAGCAGCCTGGTCCGCTCAGCCTGGGCGCCGTGCTCGTGGTGGGAGCCCTGACCAGTCTCGGACCCTGCTCGCTGTCTCTGCTGCCAGTGACACTGGCCTACCTCGCTGGTTTCGAGAGCGAACAACCGCCCTGGCAACGAAGCCTTGCCTTCTGTGGAGGCATTGTTGGAGCTCTGGTGATGCTTGGCAGCCTGAGCGGGCTGCTCGGAGGAATCTACGGCCAGGTTCCAGGACTGATTCCGACTCTGGTGGCCCTGCTTGCCGTGGTCATGGGGCTCAACCTGCTTGGCGTGGTGCGACTGCCTCTGCCGAGCGGGCCTGACCCCAATGCATGGAGTCGAAAGGTGCCCTCACCCCTGGCGCCGATCGCGGCTGGTCTTGCCTTCGGCCTCGCGGCCTCACCCTGCACCACGCCCGTGCTTGCCGTTCTGCTGGGCTGGATCGCCAGCAGCGGCAATGCGCTGACGGGACTTCTGTATCTGAGCAGTTTCGGGATCGGCCAGGTCCTGCCGTTGCTGCTCGCGGGAAGCATGGCGGCCTCACTTCCCAGGCTGATGGCGATGCGCTCGATCAGTCGCTGGATCCCCAGCGTCAGTGGTGTCGTGCTGCTCACGATCGGCACGCTCACCCTGCTCACGAGGCTGGTCTGAGCATGCGTTGGTTCCGACGTCTGCTGGCACTGATTTCAAGCCTGAGGCTGGCCATCCTGCTGCTGTTGCTGATCGCACTGGCCAGTGCCGTGGGGACGATCATTCCCCAGCAGGAAGCGCCTGAGCTCTATCTGGAACGGTTCAATGCCGACCCATGGCTGGGACTGATCAACGGCAACCTGATGCTGCAGATCCAGCTGAATCACGTCTACACCAGCGTGTGGTTTCTGTCTTTGCTGGCGCTGCTCGGGCTGGCACTCACGCTGTGCAGCTGGAGGCGTCAGTGGCCCACGCTGAAGGCAGCGCTGCGCTGGACCGACTACTCCCGCCCCCGTCAGCTGAGCAAACTGGCTCTTGCGGAGACCATTTCCTGCTCCGACAGCAGCGCCGCGCTGAACGGACTTGCCTCTGAGCTGAGAGGGCAGGGCTGGAACGTCAAACAACAGAACGGTCGACTCGCCGCCCGTCGGGGCGTGGTCGGCCGTGTGGGGCCTCTGTTGGTTCACACAGGTCTGGTGATGCTTCTGATCGGAGCTGCCTGGGGGGCACTGGCGGGGCAACGCCTCGAACGCTTTCTCGCCCCCGGTCGCTCACTGGATCTTCTCAGTCCGGCGGGCGAGAACAGGCTCAGTCTCACCCTGCAGGATTTCGCCATTGAAAGGGATCCCGCCGGTCGACCGGAACAATTCAGCTCCACCCTGCTGCTCAGCCCAAAGGGCAACCCTGAGGAACAACGCACGATCAGCGTCAATCATCCGTTGCGATACCAGGGCATCACCGTGTACCAGGCGGACTGGTCGCTGGCGGCCATCACCGTCCAGATCGGTCGCAGTCCCCTGCTGCAACTGCCACTGAGCACCTTTCCTGAACTCGGAGATCAGATCTGGGGGCTGGTGCTGCCCACGCGACCGGATGGAAGTGAACCGGTTTTTCTCAGCACCGAAAGCGAGCAGGGACCTGTGCAGGTGTTTGATGCAGACGGAACTCTGATCACGAATCTGAGGCCTGGAGGAGAGGGTTCTGAGGTTCAGGGGCTGCCGTTGCGGGTGGTCGAGATCATGCCGGCGAGCGGGCTGCTGCTGAAACGTGATCCAGGGGTGCCGCTTGTGTATGCAGGTTTCGCGATCACGCTGCTCGGAGGTGGCCTGAGCATGGTGGCCACCCGTCAGCTCTGGGCTGTTGCTGAAACGCAGCAGGCCAAACTTCACGTTGGCGGACTCTGCAACCGAAACCTCGCAGGTTTTGCCATGGAGCTCCCCCAGCTGATCAACAGGGTTGACGCTCTCCATGGCTGACCCGCACCACGGTGTGCACGTTCCCACGCGGATGGAAATCAGCCTCCAGCTGCATCCAGACCGGATCACAGGCCTCAACCAGATCGTCGAGGATGCGGTTGGCGACTTCTTCGTGGGAGATCGTGCGATCTCTGTAGCTGTTCACATAGAGCTTGATGGCCTTCAGCTCAACAACGCGCGGTCCCGGTTGGTAGAGAAGTCGCAGCACGGCGAAATCGGGGTAGCCGGAGAACGGGCACAGGCAGGTGAATTCCGGAAGCTCGATGGAGACTTCATAAGCCCGGCCCGGGCGCGGGTTCTCAAAACAGATCAGCTCGGCATCAGCGATGGCCCGCTCGCCATAGAGGGGCGTGACGGTGGTCTCCGCGGGAGATGCGCTCATGGGCGGGATGCCAGACAACAGTTTGTGAAGACCCTAAAACCCGACCCGCCCGCCACCAGCACAGAGGAACACTTGGGAATTCACGATTTCAGCGACCAATCCGCTCAAAACTGTTCACCATGAACAACATTTATGCGGTAGTAATGCATTGAGAGACAAACCGTTGGGCTCAAGTCTGTTTCGACAGGCCCCTCCAGCCGGAAGTAGCCACCCGCAAGGCGAAGCAACGCTCTCTCCCACGAAGCGGTCCCGATCAACGATCGGAGCACACACCATCCCTTCGAGGCCACTCCCATGACCACAAGACAGCGCACTTACCGCGGCATCCCCTACGACCCGGCACAGCATGAGCGCCTGAGCCAGGCCAAGGTTGATCACACCTACCGAGGCCAGCACTATGAAGCCCCACTGCGCCATACGGCAGCAGCGGAAACAACGGTGGAACTTCACTACCGCGGCAGCGTTTATCAGCACCGACGCGAGCAGGCCAGAAAACCGGTCAACTCCTGATTCGGTATCAACGCGTACATCTCAAAAGGAAGCGGCGCGCCGTAATGGGGTTGTCGTCTGAGGCTTCTCCATGGATCTCCGCTTGCTCGCTGAGGGCACCTCCTTCCGGTTGGTCCCTGCAAGCGTCCATGGAATCCTCTGGCTTCAGACCCATTTCGAATCCGAGCACTGGGAGCTCCTCGCCGGTGGTCAGGTCATTGTGAATCGCTCGGATGCTGAGACACTCATGACGGACGCTTCGCAGGCAGGACTGGCCCTGAATCCTCTTCCTTCTCTCTCCCCATCACAACACGCCTGAGCTCTCAGCTACTCCAAAGCCGGATACCAGCCATGAAAAAAGTCGAAGCGATCATCCGTCCCTTCAAACTTGAAGACGTCAAGCTGGCGCTGGTCAATGCAGGGATCGTCGGCATGACCGTGAGTGAGGTTCGTGGTTTCGGCCGCCAGAAGGGGCAGGTTGAGCGTTATCGCGGCTCTGAATTCACGGTTGAATTCCTTCAGAAGCTCAAGATTGAAGTGGTGATCGATGACGGACGTGTTGACACCGTTGTGAACGCCATTGCCGAGGCTGCCAAGACCGGTGAAATCGGTGACGGCAAGATCTTCATTTCTCCGGTCGACACCGTTGTTCGCATCCGCACAGGCGATCGCGACAGCTCTGCACTCTGAGCCGGTCGATCCCAGCGGACTGATGTCACCGACTGAGGGTGTCCGAAACCACTCGTTCGATCATGCTGTTCGGGAAGGCCTGATCGTCCAGCGAGGTCAGCCAGAGCAGATATTCATGGTTTCCGGCAGGGCCGGTGAGTGGTGAAGCCACCAGACCTCTGGGCTTCCAGCAGATCGGGCGAGCCGCTTCGATCACGGAGCTGATGGCATCAACGTGTGCCGCGGGTTCACGCACCACACCGCCTTTCCCGACCCTCTGGCGTCCCACCTCGAACTGGGGCTTCACCAGCACGATGGCTTCACAGTGAGCGTGATGCGGACCTTCGCTGATCATCAGACCCCTCAGGGCCGGCAGCACAAGTCTCAGAGAGATGAAGGACACGTCCGCCACGGCCAGGGTTGGACGCTGATCGTTCTCCCCGTAGAGGTCCTCAGCCGTCAGACGCCTGAGGTTGGTGCGTTCTCGCAGAACCACCCGATCATCAGTGCGCAGACTCCAGGCGGTCTGGCCATAGCCCACATCAATGCCATAGACACGGCTGGCGCCGTGCTGAAGCAGGCAGTCGGTGAATCCGCCCGTCGAGATTCCGCCATCGAGGCAGACCCGTCCTTTCACCTCAACCGGGAAAGCACTCAGGGCGCCCAGCAGTTTGTCTCCACCGCGTGAGACGAATCGAGGCGGCTGCTCCACCTGAACAAGAGCATCCTCCGGCAGTTCCTGTCCAGGCTTCTCGAGTCGCTGTCCATGGGCATCGCGGACCTTGCCCGCTCGGATCAGCCGCTGGGCCTGCTGGCGGGAAGACGCCAGGCCCAAAGTGAGCAGATGCAGATCCAGACGGCGTTTGCGAGCCATTTCTTCATAAAAGCAGAGGCGAAATCCGAACAAACTTG
>CAYWOE010000069.1:0-6409 GCA_964459855.1 uncultured Synechococcus sp.
TCCGGCGCATAGGCATTGATCACCACGGCTCCACGGAGATCAGCACGACGCAGATCGGTCGCGGAGAGGTCGGCATTGCTGAGCTGCACATCCCGCAGATCAGCGCCGTCAAGACGTGCACCGCTCAGATCGGCTCCTTCGAGATTGGCGGAACGCAGATTGGCATCTCTGAGATCGGCATTGCGAAGGTCAGCACCGATCAGATGGGCACCCTCAAGATGGGCAGATCGAAGATCACAACCTGCGCAGGCACCACCGCTGAGCAATCGCTCCCTGGCGGAGCCATGAGGCTGAACAACCAGTGGTTCAATACGCTCAGCGCTCACTGCGACCGGTATCAGAGCAGCGACCAGGAGAGCAGCAACAGACTGAGCGGGTCGAAACTGATTCATGGCAGCTCTGGACCGAAGCGATATGGCTCTCTCTCACTCTTAGACAATCTGGTCGCTCTCTGCCGTGGACCAGAGAACGCAGGACTCGCCAGTTCAGAAACCATGCAGATAAGGAAGCGCCGCCATCGTGCGTGTGAGTTCGGCATCTCTGGCCACAAGCTGTCCGGTCGCATCCCACTGGCCGGTGCGCAGCATGTCCAGGGCACCTGAAGCCACGGAAATCGTCTGAGACGTTGATCCATCACTGAACATGAGCGACTGAAGATCCAGCGTCCACAGCGCAGAAGGATCCGCCTCCACTGCATCCTGAAGCGCATGGATCTCATCTGGAGACGCAATGGCACAAGGGATGCCCAGAGCGAGACAGTTGCCATGAAAAATCTCGGCATAACTCACACCGAGCACAGCGCGGATTCCCCAGCGCATCAGCGCCTGAGGAGCATGTTCACGACTTGAACCACAGCCGAAATTGTCATTGACGACAAGAATCGAAGCTCCCTGATGCACCTCCTGATCAAAGGGGTGGGCACCTGCCAGTTCCTTGCGGTCGTCCGCGAAGGCCTGCTCCCCCAGGGCTTCAAAACTCACGCATTTGAGAAAGCGCGCCGGAATGATGCGATCGGTGTCGATGTCGTCACCACGCAGCACAAGCCCACGCCCGGACACGCTGCCGATCGGCCCCTGGGGGAAAGCGGTGGTTTCAGTCGTCACGGAACTAACAGTGCGGTGAACATGGGCATTGAAGGGGCAGCACCGGAGGGATGCGATTTCAGCGCAGATGACGGACATCACTCACGCGTCCTGCGATGGCAGCCGCAGCCACCATCGCAGGACTCATCAGCAGCGTCCGGCCGCTGGCGGAACCCTGACGCCCCTTGAAATTGCGGTTGCTGGAACTCGCACTGATCTGGCTCCCCTCCAGACGGTCGGGATTCATGGCAAGACACATCGAACAGCCAGGCTCACGCCACTCAAAGCCGGCTTCCCGGAAAATCTGATCGAGGCCCTCCTTGATCGCGGCTCGGGCGACCTGCTCGGAACCAGGCACGACAAATGCCTTGATGCCTTCGGCGACATGACGACCGCGAGCCACAGCGGCGGCGGCCTGCAGATCGCTGAGACGACCATTGGTGCAACTGCCGATGAAACAGACATCCACAGGCACGCCCTCAATCGGCTGACCGGGAGAGAGATCCATGTAGCGATAGGCCTCCTCAGCGATCGGGCGATCGGCGGGGTCGAGCTGCTCGGAGATCGGCACACGTTCATCAACACCAATGCCCTGTCCAGGCGTGATGCCCCAGGTCACCGTGGGTGCGATCGCTGCAGCATCGAAACGCACCTCATCATCGAAGCTCGCATCGGAATCGGAGGCCAGGGAACTCCACCATGCAACGGCACGATCCCAGATCTCCGCTGATGGAGCCTCGGCTCGACCCTTCAGGTAGTCAAAGGTGATCTGATCCGGATTGACATAACCGCAGCGTGCACCTCCCTCAATCGCCATGTTGCAGAGGGTCATGCGCTCCTCCATCGACAGCACCTCAATCGCAGGTCCTGCGAATTCATAGGCGTAGCCAACACCGGCCTTCACACCCAGGGTGCGAATCACATGCAGGATCAGATCCTTGGCAAAGACGCCATCGGCAAGACGGTTCTCAACCCAGATGCGACGCACCTTGAGCTTGCTCATGGCCAGGCTCTGGCTGGCGAGCACGTCCCTCACCTGGCTTGTGCCGATACCGAAGGCGATGGCGCCGAATGCACCGTGCGTGGAGGTGTGGGAATCCCCGCAGGCAACGGTCATCCCCGGCTGGGTCAAGCCCAGTTCGGGCGCGATCACATGCACGATTCCCTGACGACCGCTGCCCAGGCCGTTGAGGGTGATGCCATGTCGGGCGCAATTGCGCTCGAGCGTGCTCAGCATCTCCTCAGCCAGCGGATCTGAAAAGGGGCGTTCCTGACTGATGGTCGGAACGATGTGATCAACAGTGGCGACGGTTCGTTCAGGACAGCGCACCGGCAGTCCCTTGTCATGCAGAGCGGCAAACGCCTGAGGACTGGTGACCTCGTGAATCAGATGCAGACCGATGAACAGCTGCGTGGCACCTCCGGGAAGATCCGCGACGCAATGCAGATCCCAAACCTTGTCGTAGAGGGTTCCGCTGCTCATCCGATGTCAGCCGTCGACAGTCAACACTAATCGCCGACATCCATTACCCAGCCTCCATCAGACGTAACCGCAATCGATTGAGAGCCTCACCGACGCTCACGGTCCGGACCCAGTTCCGTCCGCGCGTTTCACCCAGACGAATGGGTTGACTGAAACAACCATCGGGACCAGCAACGGCGATGTACACCAATCCGACAGGCTTCTCATCCGTGCCACCCCCAGGGCCGGCGATGCCGGTGACAGCCATGGACCAGTCACTGCCGGTCAGTCGTCGCACACCCTCGGCCATGGACTGAGCCACGGGATCACTGACGGCCCCGAACTGATCAAGCAGCTGGAGTGAAACACCAAGCAGATTCTGCTTGAGTGCATTCGAGTAGGCGATCACGCCTCCCAGCAGAACATCGGAGGATCCAGGAACCGCCGTCAGTTCGGCTCCAAGCCCGCCGCCTGTGCAGGATTCGGCGACTGCAAGAGTTTGCTTCCGCTGGCGCAGCCGCTCGAGAACAACGGAAGCCAGGGACTGATCATCAGTGCCGAAACAGAGTGTGCCGGTGCGCTGGCGCAGTTCGGCTTCGGTGTCATTCAGCAGGCGCAATGCTTCGGATTCAGCCGCAGCATGAGCTGTGATGCGTAACTTGACCTCGCCACGCCCCGCATAAGGGGCGACCGTGGGGTTGGTCCGGTCAAGCTGATCGTGAAGCTGCTCCGCCAGCCTTGATTCGCCGATGCCCCAGAAACGCAGCAAGCGACTGCTGAAAACGCCTCTTGACAGGCCGGACTGTTGAAACCATGGCACTGCCGTGGCTTGCCACATCGCCCTCATCTCACTGGGAACACCTGGAAACGTGAGCACAGTGAATCCCTCTTTCGGGGACCAGATCATGCCGGGAGCCGTTCCGGTCCGATTGGGGAGCACGTCTGCTCCATGCGGCAGCAGCGCCTGCCTGCGCGTCTCGGCTCCGGCCTCGCGCCCGCGACTGCGGGCTTTGGCAGTGATATCTGCCCAGACCTCGGGGCGCTCCACAAGGGGGGTGGTGAAGGCCGCTGCAATCGCTTCCGTGGTGAGGTCATCGGGCGTCGGCCCCAGGCCTCCGGTGGTGATCAACACCCTTGAACGGCATGAAATCGCCTGCACCTCTTCGATCAGCCTCTGACGGTTGTCCCCCACCACCGTCTGGCGGAAATGAGGCAATCCGAGAGCTGCCAGCTGCTCAGCCAGCCAACGGGCATTGCCGTTGACAATGTTGCCTAGCAGCAGCTCGGTACCGATACAGAGAATCTCCACTCCTCGGGGAGGGGATGCCTCAGCCACGGGAATCAGAGCAGCAATGCTGAGCAGACCCTTTGCTCGGTTGTTGTTCACGCGTCCGCAGCTCAGGCTCGGTCTGGCGATGACGTTGCATCACCATCACGGTGCCAACCAGGATCGCTGTGGCCAGTCCAAGCCAGAGAAAACGCATCTCCACATTGGCCACCACCATGGCGATGGACGCCAACCACTGGGTGAACACGTAGATCAGCAATACGGTTCTCCGATGGCTGAATCCAGCTCGCAGCAAGCGGTGATGGAGATGGCGACGATCGGGATAGAAGGGCGATCGACCTGAGCGCAGGCGCCCCATGATCACCGCTGACATGTCAGCGAGAGGCAAGGAGAGAATCAGCAGCGGCAGGAGCAGGCTGACCGTCGTCAGTCCCTTGGCAGGGCCAACGATGCTGATGGCCGCCAGGCTGAATCCCAGGAAGTAGGAACCCCCATCGCCCATGAAGATTCGGGCGGGATTGAAGTTGTGTCGGAGAAATCCGAAACAACAGCCAGCCAGGGCTGCCGCAAGGAAGGCGGCAGCCACCTGATGAAGGGAAAAGCTGACGGAGACAAGACCGATCGCAGCGATCCCTGCAACTCCAGCGGCCAGCCCATCGAGTCCATCCAGCCAGTTGATCGCATTGGTGATGCCGACAAGCCAGATCACCGTTGCAAGAAGACTGATCACATCCGGCAGGATCACCGCTTCGGCACTGCTGGAGAGCCAGGGGAGGTCAATCGCACCGATCTGAACTCCCTGCGACCAGACCACGACAGCCACAGCGACCTGACCAGCCAGGCGAGGCCAGGGAGACAATGAAAAGAGATCGTCGGCAAGGCCGATCACGAAAAAACACAGTGATCCAGCCAGGGTTGTCCAGATGAGCTGATCACGGGCCGGGGTCAGCATGCCGAAACCGCCGACCAACCAGGTGAGGCCAAGCGCGAGACAGAATCCCAGCACCATTGCGATGCCGCCGAGGCGCACCATCGGAACGCTGTGCTGCTTGCGGGCGTCAGGAGTGTCAGTGAAGCCGTGCCTGAGTCCCAGCCTCCTCACCAGAGGAGCGATCGCTGTTGTGATCAACGTCGCCGTGACGAAGATCCCGACAGCAACTGCGAGAGGAGTGCTCGCGAGAGTCAAGCAGAACTCCGGAGGAGGCAGCCCGGAATGGACCGAAACAAGAAGATCCTAGGCAGACCTCAGGTCAGCAGCCAGTGGACTGTGGTCCAGTCAGGCAAGCGCCGGCTCCGCGGCAGCGGCATAGAGGGGGAAACGAGTGCAGAGGCTGGCAACTCTCTCGAGGCAACGGACCTGCACGGCGTCATCCTCAGGGTTGAGCAGGCGATCAGCGATCACATCCGCCACCTCACGGAAGGCTGCGGCATCAAAACCGCGTGTGGTCAGAGCGGCGGTGCCGAGACGCAGTCCGCTGGTGACAAAGGGAGATTCAGGATCGAAGGGAACGGTGTTCTTGTTGGCAGTGATGTGAACGTCGCTGACAAGCAGGTCCGCCACCTTTCCCGTCATGCCGATGCCCCTGAGATCAAGCAGAACGACATGATTTTCGGTGCCTCCGCTCACAACATCAATGCCACGCTCGATCAATCGCTCCGCCAGAGCGGCTGCATTGGCGACGACCTGCTGGCTGTAGGCCCGGAAGGAAGGCTGTAAAGCCTCACCGAAAGCCACTGCCTTGGCAGCGATGACGTGCTCCAGAGGTCCACCCTGACTTCCCGGGAACACAGCTTTGTCGAATTTTTTGGCGAATTCCGCATCGCGGCAGAGGATGAGTCCGCCGCGGGGGCCTCGCAGGGTTTTGTGGGTTGTGGTTGTGACCACATCGCAGTGGGGAACGGGGCTGGGGTGCATGCCCGCAGCCACGAGACCAGCGATATGAGCCATATCGGCGAGAAGATAAGCGCCGACCTCATCAGCGATTGCACGGAACGCTGCGAAATCGATGATGCGGGGGTACGCCGAGTAACCGCAGACGATCAGTTTCGGCTTGTGTTCAAGAGCCAGTGTGCGGATCGCCTCCATATCCAGGCGTTGCGTTTCCTTGTCAACGCCGTACTGGACAACGTTGAACCACTTGCCGCTGACATTGACCGGTGAACCGTGTGTGAGGTGACCGCCATGCGAGAGATCCAGACCCATGATCGTGTCACCGGGCTGAAGCAAGGCCAGGAACACTGCAAAATTGGCCTGTGCGCCGCTGTGGGGCTGCACATTCGCCCAGGCTGCTCCGAACAACTGCTTGGCACGCTCGATCGCAAGCTCTTCGATGGCATCGACGTGTTCGCAGCCGCCGTAGTACCGCTTGCTCGGCAGGCCCTCTGCGTACTTGTTGGTCAGCACGGAGCCCTGAGCTTCCATCACAGCCCTGGATGCGAAATTCTCCGAAGCGATCAGCTCCAGATGAGTCTCCTGACGCTTCTGCTCCTGATCGATCAGACCTGCGATGGCCGGATCAGTGGATGCCAGAGATGCATTGATCGGGGCCGAAGCGAAATCCGCCATGCGTCGCAATA
>CAYWOE010000070.1:0-6250 GCA_964459855.1 uncultured Synechococcus sp.
GCGCCCGCGTCTCAAGACATTCTCAAGCCACATCTTGAGATCCAAGGCGGGAACAGGCTGCAAGGAGAGCTGCGCGTCAGTGGCGCCAAGAATTCGGCGCTCGTCCTGATGACGGCGTCCCTGTTGACCGAAGACATGCTCTCGCTCAGCAATGTTCCACCGCTGACCGACATCGATGGCATGGAGAAAATCCTGGTCTCCATGGGTGTGAAGGTCCGGCGCGGCAGCGAAAGCATTCACCTTCAGGCCTCTGATCTCACCAGTGCCGAACCTCCCTACGAGCTGGTCAACGGACTGAGGGCCAGCTTCTTCGCCATCGGCTCGATCCTGGCCAGGATGGGCCACGCCAAGGTGCCCCTGCCCGGCGGATGCCGCATCGGAGCACGTCCGGTTGTGGAGCACATTCGCGGACTGAAGGCGCTTGGCGCGGTGGTGACCGTTGAACACGGCGTGGTCACTGCCACCGTTCCTGGTGACAGCAAGCGGCTGAAAGGCGCTCAGATCGTTCTTGACTGCCCCAGCGTCGGTGCAACGGAAACAATCCTGATGGCTGCGACTCTCGCGGAGGGAACCAGCGTGATCGAGAACGCTGCTCAGGAGCCCGAGGTTCAGGACCTGGCCAACCTGCTGAATGCCATGGGAGCCCGCATCCGCGGAGCCGGTGGACCCTCCATCACCATCGATGGTGTGGAGCGACTGCACGGTTGCGACTACAAGGTGATTCCTGACAGGATCGAGGCCGGAACGTTTCTGCTGGCTGCCGCAATCACTCGCTCAACACTGCGCGTGGCTCCTGTGGTTCCCGATCACCTCAGTTCCGTGCTGCAGAAACTTCGCGACTGTGGCTGCAAGCTTGAGATCGATGGTGACGGCATCGTGATCACCCCGGGCACCATCAGGGGCATAGACATCACCACCCAGCCTTTCCCTGGATTCCCCACCGACCTGCAGGCACCCTTCATGGCCCTGCTGGCAACAGCCCAGGGAACCAGCGTGATCACCGAAAAGATCTACGAAAACCGCATGCAACATGTGGCGGAGTTGCAGCGCATGGGTGCAGCGATCCGTGTTCAAGGCAACGCAGCTGTTGTCGAAGGCGTTCCATCTCTCAGTGCTGCCCCTGTGAACGGGACCGATCTGCGCGCCTCTGCCGCCATGGTGCTTGCAGGTCTTGTGGCACAGGGAAGCACACGGGTGAGCGGTCTGAACCATCTCGATCGTGGCTACGCCGGCATCGAAGCCAAGCTCACAGCCAGCGGAGCGAAGCTGAAACGTCACAGTCCCTGAACGCAGACTTTCTGAAACGATCTGCAGACACAGATCCCTTAAAATTCAGAGGCTGGGAGCGTGGCGGAATTGGTAGACGCAGCGCACTCAAAATGCGCCGCCTTCGGGTTTGTCGGTTCAAGTCCGACCGCTCCTATTGATCCTCAAGGCCTACGACAGGATTAAGTCCACATCGGCCACACCGGCAGGACCTTGCGAGACAATGGCATCGTCGTCGATTCCTTCCGGGGAACAGCCCTGAACGATCCATGGTGGAGCCCGCACCAGTGCCCCCGTCCGACGCGGTGATGGGCACCTACAACCGCTTCGCGCTGTCACTTCTGCGCGGCAAGGGTTGCTGGGTCTGGGATGACAGGAGTCGTCGCCATCTCGATGCGGTCGCCGGCATCGCCACCTGCACCCTGGGGCACAGCAACAGAGCCATGCGCAAGGCTCTGACAGGGCAGCTGCGCAAATTGCAGCATGTCTCCAATCTCTACCGGATCCCCGAACAGGAGGAGCTGGCGAAGTGGCTGGTCAGCAACAGTTGCGCTGACAGCGTGTTCTTCTGCAATTCAGGTGCTGAAGCCAACGAGGCTGCGATCAAGCTGGCGAGGAAGCACGGTCATCTGCGCCGGGGCATTGAACGTCCCGTGATCATCACGGCCGCTGCGAGCTTCCATGGACGCACTCTTGCAGCGGTGAGTGCCACAGGACAACCCAGGTACCATCAGGGATTTGAGCCCATGGTGGAGGGGTTCGAATTCTTCAGGTACAACGATCTCGCCGACTTCGAACAATTGCTCGAACGCCTGGAGCAGAACGGTCCAGCAGTGGCCGCTGTGTTGATCGAGCCTCTTCAGGGTGAGGGTGGAGTGAATCCAGGCGATCCCGAGGTCATGCAGGCGATTCGCGAGCACTGCGATCAACGCGACATCCTGCTGATCTTCGATGAGGTGCAGGTGGGCATGGGCAGAACCGGCACGCTCTGGGGGTATGAGCAACTGGGCGTCCGTCCCGATGCCCTCACCCTGGCCAAGGGCCTGGGCGGTGGCCACGCTGTGGGTGCACTGATGGTGCGACACAACGCCGATGTCTTCGAACCCGGCGACCACGCCAGCACCTTTGGAGGCAACCCGTTTGCCTGTCAGGCCTGTCTGACGGTGGCCCGCGAAATCGAGAAGCGCAGTCTGCTGCGCAATGTGCGCGAAAGGGGTGCTCAGCTGCGTGATGGGCTCGACCGACTTGTGGAACGCTTCCCTGATCAGCTGGAGGGATCGCGCGGCTGGGGACTGCTTCAGGGCCTGGTTCTCAAGAACGACTGCGGAATCACTGCCGTGGATGTGGTGAAGGCCGCTCTGGAGGAACAGCTGCTGCTGGTGCCAGCCGGAGCTCAGGTGGTGCGCATGGTTCCAGCTCTCGTGATCAGCGCCAGGGAAATCCAGGCGCTGCTGACGCGACTGGAAAGAGCCCTGAATCGCGTGACCTGAGTGAAGCGACAGGGTCATCCCCCGCACGAACTGAGTGATCTGCTGCCGGGCTTTGACGTGCGTGGCATGGATCTGTCACTTGACCGAATGAGGTTGGCGCTCGATCAGCTGCATCAACCGGCCAGCTCGATCCCCGCCGTTCAGATCGTGGGCACCAACGGCAAGGGGTCGATCGCCTGCCTGATCCACCATGGACTGATGGCAGCTGGGCTGCGCTCAGGTCTGACCACCTCACCCCATCTGGTGAGCTGGTGTGAGCGCATCCGGGTGAACGATCAGCTGATCAGCCTTGCCGTCCTGCGGCACACACTCGAGCAGTTGCAGCCGGTGGTTGAACAATGCCGCCTCACACCGTTTGAACAGATCATCTGCTCCGCATTGATTCACTTTGAATCCCATCAACCTCACTGGCTGGTGCTGGAGGCAGGGCTGGGAGGACGCCTTGACGCCACAACAGCCCATGGCAACCGCCCCCTGATTGCTGTGGCGTCGATCGGCATGGATCATCTCGAGCATCTGGGCGACAGTCTTGAAGCGATCGCTGCGGAAAAAGCAGCGGCCATCGGAGAAGGTGCACACGTGATCAGTGCAGCCCAGACACCTGAGGTCACTGCTGTGCTCGAACAACGGGTGAACGAGGTGCACGGCAGCCTGCAGTGGGTCGATGCACTCGATGAAAGCTGGAGCCTGGGCCTGCCCGGGACTCTGCAGAAACGCAACGCAGCGGTGGCCGAAGCCGCACTGCAGTGGATCAGCTCAAGCCATGGAGCGATCACGGACCAGGCGATCCGACAGGGCTTCGCTTCAGCACACTGGCCGGGTCGGTTGCAGTGGATGCACTGGCGTGGGCTGCGGCTGCGAGTGGATGGAGCCCACAACCCACCGGCTGCCATCGAGCTGGCTCATGAACGCCTCAGCTGGCCATCCGCAGAGACAAGGCAGATCTGGATTCTGGCGATCCAGGCCCAGAAGCAGGCTCCGGAGATGCTCCAGCAGCTGCTCAGCCCACAGGATCAGGCCTGGATCGTGCCGGTGCCTGGTCACCGAAGCTGGAGTGTGGACCAACTCAGACAGGCGCTGCCGCTCCAGGCTCAGCAGCTGAAATCGGCCGATAATGCCGTCGAAGCTTTCCATCAATTGCTTGATCAAGGCTGGCCCGCGGCTGCACCGGTGGTGGCAGGGTCTCTCTATCTGATCGGCCATCTGCTGGGAAACGGCACTTTGGAGGCAGAGTGAACGTCACGCCACGCACTTCCACCATGAGATCGCTGCTGAAGCTGCTCGCCGCATTCGCCCTGGTGATGTCCTGGCTGACGCCTCCGATGGTCCTGGCCCTCGACACCTCAGCTGGGGTGGGCCTGCAGGACAAGGCGCTGTTTCAGGAACGGGTGGACTACACACTCACCAATCAGAGCGAAGGGGATTTTCACGACCAGCAACTCACCAACACCTCATTCGCCGGTGCGGTGGGACGTGGCGCTGATTTCAGCGGCGCCAACCTGCATGGCGCCATTTTCACGCAAGGTGCCTTCGCTGAAGCTGATTTCCATGGCGCTGATCTCAGCGATGCGCTGATGGACAGAGCGGACTTCGCGCGCACAGACCTGCGCGATGCTCTGCTGATCGGTGTGATTGCCGCCGGCAGCAGCTTTGCCGGAGCTGATGTGGAAGGAGCCGACTTCAGCGATGCGCTGCTGGATCGTGATGATCAGCGCCGGCTCTGCCAGGTCGCAGAAGGGGTCAATCCCACAACGGGTGTCGCCACCCGTGACAGCCTCAGCTGCTGAAGCCACCAAGCTTTCCAGGATTGAGCAGGCCGGCGGGGTCATAACGGTGCTTGGTGGCCACCTGATCCCCGTCCACCACACCGAGCCCACCACCTTCCACGGTGAGCACATGGGGGTTGAAGATCAGTGCGCCGAGGTCACGGCACTGCTGCATCAATTGCTCAAGTGCTTCCGCTCCGCGCCAGCGCACCAGAGGAAGCGATGCCAGACGCTGAACCCCCTGCTGCCGAACCGCCTCGAGATGCCAGAGCAGATCATCCCCCCAGGTCTGTTTGAGCGTCTCCAGACAGTTGATCTCCGGTTGCGGCAGCAGCATCTGCAGGTAAGTCCAGTCGGGATCGCGCTGGCGCAGATGCAGAGTCGTGTGATTCCAGCTCAGCTCCCGCAGTCCACTGCCATGGCGATCAGCCTCAGCTCCGAGGTGCGTCATCTCGGCACCGACAGCCGACGCCAGTCGCTGAACCGTGCTCACCGCATCAGGGGCCACCAGCAGCAGCAAACGATCTGAACGTCGCTGAGGCAGATCCCAGCTCGGCAGGAGATCCACCACGGCTGCCTCCAGCACTGTGCAGAGATGCAGATCAATGGCCGCGGACGTGCATCGACGAGCAAGATCAACTGCCGCAGGCCAGTCCGGACAGTCCACCACCACCTCCTGCCAGTCGACGCTTGTTGCCGTGGCCAGCCGCAACGCCGTGATGATGCCGTTGGTGCCATAGGCATGATTCAACGCTTCGGCATCACCAGCCTCGAGCTGCAGAACGCGCGGCGTCTGCTCCATGGTCACCACCTCCAGTCCGAGCAGGTGCCCCGGATCGCGCAGAAACCCCCAGCGCACGGATCCGATCCCCCCGGAACCTCCGGCAATGAATCCGCCGATCGTGGCGCTGCGCCATGTGCTCGGCATCAGACGCAGCTGCCGTCCAGCTCCGGCAAGCTCGCGGTTCAGATCCTTCATCAGACAACCGCACTCGACCACGGCAACACCGCTGGCTCGATCGATGGAACGCACTGCCCGCAGCTGGGTCATCAGCATCACCACACCCGACTCCAGCGGAACGGACTGGCCGTAATTCCCCGTACCTGAGCCGCGCAGTGTGAGAGGCACACCATGCCGCCGGCAGGCTGCAGCCACGCGCACCACGGCATCAACGGTCTCCGGCCTGACCACCAGCTCCGCACGGCATTGAGCCAACCGCTGTCGAAGCACCGGTGAGTAGTCATAGGCATCACGGGAAAAGCGTTCCAGTTCGTCCGGCTGCGTCAACAACCTGAGATCGGAGACTGCCGCCAGCTCGGTTCGCAGGGCATCGGGAAGCATTGATTGGTCTTCAGGGCGTTACGCCCAATCCTGCACCCACTGTCCACGGGCAAGAACCCTTCGAGTTGATCCCATCGACAACAATTCAGGCCAGCCCCCAGCGGGCAGATGAATCAGATCCGCTGGTGCACCCTCACGCAGCCGACCGTCCCACTCCAGACCCATCAGACCCGTCGCATCGGTCCCGAAGGGCCTCAGACCATGGTCATCCCAGGGAGCGAGCTGGGCAAGCGGCAGACTCATCGCCATCAGTGCCAGGGGATCAAGCTGTCCGCCCGGATACCAGGGGTCCTGAACATTGTCACCGCCGACAGCCACAGGAATACCCGCACGTTGCAGCTGACGGATCGGCGCCAGCGGCCTGCACAAAGGGGTTTCGTTGTCGC
>CAYWOE010000071.1:0-6000 GCA_964459855.1 uncultured Synechococcus sp.
AGATCGGAAGGCGAACGCATGGTGGAGATCGCCAGAGATCTGCGCCAGCTGATCCGAACCTGGCGCCCCGAACTGGCCTCCGTTGAAAAGTTTTTCTTCTACCGATCCAGCAATACGATTGCCGTCGTCCAGGCCCGTGGCGTTGTGATCATGACCCTCAGCCGATTCGGACTGCCTGTGGTCGAATTTCCACCAATGCAGATCAAACTGGCTCTGACCGGCCATGGTCATGCTGACAAAGACGAGGTCCTCGAGGCTGTGATGCGCGAGCTCAGCCTGGAGTCACCACCCAGACCCGACGACGCTGCGGATGCTCTGGCTGTTGCCTTGACGGGCTGGTTCCAGCGATGAGCGCCTCACCCCACTTCTTGAAGACACTGATTGCGCTTGCACTTCTCGAGCTCTGCATGAACACAGCCCATGCAGAAAAGGTTGCAGCCGTGACCTCCTGCCCTGGGGTGTACAGCTTTTATGGGGCCCCATTTGAGCGGACCGGGGTTAAGGCGCTCTACTACATCTCATCGGGAAAACCCTCACTGATCAGGTGTCTGAAACCACTTCGCATGAACAGAGCAACACCCCTGGCTGAATATCTGAAAGGACTCCCCGAGAGACATCAGCAATACATTTTGTCAGTGAAAGACATGCTTGAAATCCAGGATCCATACATCACGAGCCTGGGAATATAAACATCAAAAGAACATCATTTGAATAGCACAAGGCTCTTCAAACATACAGACAAACAACAACATCTGCTCAGGCAAGATCTCCGCTCAACATGAATCCTGACTGGCATTCAGTTTCAACGCTGGAAGACATATTGCCAGGCAAACAAAGAATAAAATTTTCAAGAACTTCAACTCAGGTCAATTCTGTTTCCGAAACCTGGACAGCATCTTCCGCCTCTGATTCGTCTTCAGAACCGGCTGAAGGCAGAAGTCCTAACTGGGTTTCAACGGTTGCGCGATAGCGGTTCAGATCGGTCTCAAGCTCCTGGATACGCACTTGCTGAGCATCGAACTCGCTGGCTTGTGTGAAACGCTCGACGCTGTTGAGCATTCCACTCCAGGCAGCGAACAACCAGGCAGACGTGGCACCGATACCGGCAGCCAGAAGCAGCAATGCTGCAAGGGGTGTGGTGTACTGCAGCCATGGCAGCACATGCACCGTTGTGGGAGCTGTGTTCTCCAGAGTGAAGAACACCATGCTCAGGCCGAACACGAAGATCAGAACGAAATTGACCTGGCGCATGGAGACACTCTCTGAATGACCAGAAACTACGTACGGCCTGGCTCACTCAGCTCAGGACATCACTGAAAGGATGAAGATCGTTAGCCAGCGAAACGGACGTTAACGAATCAGGCCTGTGCAGGCCTGAAAGCAGCTGGCCGATTCATTCCTTGAGTTGATTCATGACAACCTTCGAGAACGCACGCTCTCGGGCAGCCGTAACGATGAGGGCTTTCGACAACTGCTTGAGGGCTTCCACGTCGTTGCATTCGTCGATTTTTCGACAGGCCCGCTCAACGCGGAACTGCTGTTCGATGGTCAGCTGAATCTCAGGAGTCGACACGACAGCCATGTCTTGCATTGCGGTGAATCTGGCAAGTTGAACCCATCAGCCGTGGAAGCTGCGCCCTAAGAAAAAACAAAAAAAGCAGCGATAGATCACATCGCTCCGGGTCGCTGAGCGTGATGCGAAGAACGCACGACTTCATCAAGCCTGGCGACGAGGAGCTGGACTGGATCAGACGAAACAGGAAACCTGATGATCGAAGCATCGGCAAAGTCAGATCTCTGCAAGAAATTCTGCGGCTCTGAATCGAGACTGCTTGCTAGCGTTCAGAAGCTGAATAGGAACACAAGTGAAAGGATTGATTCCTGTTTACGCACTCTCTGTCCTGATGAGTGCCAACGCATTGGCCAACGCGCAATCAGCCACGGGAGAAGGCGTTGACAAGGATGTAACGATCAATCGCTTGATGTCAAAAGTTCCTCAAGGGGCCAAGGTCACAGATCGTTATTGCGAGGAAATTGGAACCGCTGATTTCAATACTCGTTATCGCTGCACAATCACATGGCAGTAATGCGAATCTCCATCCCTCGATCCAATAGAAGCATCTCAAACATTCAGATTCCGCAGGGTTCATTGAACAATGAATTCAACCCTTTGAAAACCTGAAGCCGGCAAACAGGAGACTGACACCGAACTCGCCTCAGAAGAGCTTGATTCGCGGCGCGAAAGCTCACATCAGCCTGGTCCCAAAGTCTCACTCCGCCTCGACATCGACCACTGCCTGGGCAGCATCCGGATCTTCCGCATTGATGTCCTTCATTGATGACACAAGCTTTTTCACCAACCGGGTCATGAAATAGACCGTTGCCGCAAACCAGATGATCTTGATCATGAAGGCATTATGGCTGCTGTCCTGAAACCAGGGCCTTCACTCGCCTTGTGTTGGTGGGGAGTCGACGGCAGTGGCTGTTGAGACAAAGTCTCCAAATCAGTCTCTAAGAAGGAAGTACAGGCTTCGGCCTGTCAAAGCGGACAACAAGAAGCTTTTCCTTGGTGACGCTTCCATTCTCATCAAAGAGTTCTGGATGAGTGGTTTTGAGACCCGTTCTGTCCTTGGGATTCAGCGACATGCGCATCAGGCGAACTGCCTGGGTCACCACAAAGGCCAGAAATGCTGTGTAGGCAAGTGCGTTAATGACTGGAAACACTAACTTCCTGTCGCGTGCGGCAACGCTAGTGAAGGCAGGGCTTCCAGACGGGCAGCAATGTTTCCAGAACCACAATGCAAATGACACGAACGTCGATCCGATGTGCCGCATAGGCCGCATCAGACGACTGGATCACCGCTGTCGATTTGATCCCTGCATGTGGAACAGAGAGGGTGCCTCTTGTGTTTTCAGCACGAACGCATGGATCGCTCGATTGACAGACCGCAGATCAGGCGCTGAAGGAATGGTGGCACTGGAAACGCTGTAATTCTGAATTCTTCTTCAGCCTTAGAGATCGATTCGGATCATTCTGTTGAGCACAGACTGTTTCAGAGAGTCGGCGGATCTTCCGATTCATCACAAAGTGGCAGGCAACCCGAAAACTCAGGGCAGCGGGCATCATTCAGCGCTCTTCTCCAACAGCGCAATCAGGACAGATCTCACTAAAAGCGCAAACCATGGCTGTCAAGGAGATTGAGTCAACCATAACCATGCACAATTAGCCCTTAAAAGATTTCACATAGATCGAAAATATCAAAACTTGAGACACACAATTAGAGTGATTTTCAGGTAAATTTTTGAAATAATTTTGCAACATTACAGCATGAATACTCAGAATTTGTCCTCAATCATTCCAGCCAATCAGAACTTTTGACAATGATCTTCGAATCAGAAATGACGTATTGCCTGCCACCACAGCCAGACCCTGGATCAGATGCGAATACGATGATTGCAAGCTTGCGGGGCTGTGATGGACCGAACCGACAGCACGATCGATCTCACGCTGAATGCTGCAGGGCTGCGCCTGCTTCTCAACGCTGTGACACATGAACTCGATCGCTGGTCGGGCGGTGAGCCTTCAGAGCAGGACAACCTGCAGGAAATGAAAACGCTGCTGACGGCAGCACTGCTCGAGTGCACTTTCCAGGACACCTGAAGCATTGCTGTCAAAGCTCTGCATCCCTGGTTCCGCGACATCCCTGAAATGAGTGGAGTTTTTTCGCCCTCGATGGCCCTCTCATCCATCCCGGCCAGCTGCTGATGGCAGCTCCTGACAATGGCTGGTTTGATGCAGTGGCCAGCGACTATGCGCGTTGCAGGCCCCGCTACCCCGATGCCTTCTTCAGCTGGATGGCGAATCAGGCGCCTGCGCTGCATTGCTGTTGGGATGCAGCCTGCGGCAGTGGTCAGGCATCGATTGGGCTGACCCGGTGGTTTGATCGCGTGGAAGCCACAGATCTGAGCCCGGAGCAGATTGCAGCAGCGGAGGGCCATCCACGCATTCACTACCGCCAGGGTGCGGCGGAGCAATCCGATCTGAACGACAACAGCGTGGACGCGGTTCTGGTCGCTGCCGCCATTCACTGGCTTGATGTGAATCGCTTCAACAGAGAGGTGTCCCGTGTTCTGCGACCCGGAGGGTTGCTGGTCTGGCTGGGCTATCAACCGATTCAGGGTGCACCTGAGGATCTGCAGATCTGGCTCAATCGGCTCTATTACGAGCGACTGAATCAGTTCTGGCCACCCGAGCGCAGACACGTGAACAACCGCTACGCCGATCTGGACTTCCCTGGACGCGATCAGCCCATTCCAGCGGGATTGAAGATGACCCAGGATTGGTCACGAAGCGAACTGATTGGCTACATCGGCACCTGGTCAGCGCTGAGACAGGCCAGCCAGCAAATGGCCAGCGACGACCACCGGGCGCTGATCGAGACCCTTTCCGAGGAGCTGAATCAGCTCTGGCCAAAGGATTCCGAGAGGCTGGCACTGCGATTTCCGCTGATGGGACGCTGGGGACTTCTGCACTGATGAAACCGTTTGAGGATGCACTGAAACCGGAACTGCGTGAGTTGTTCAGAGCTCGGAGACTTCAGGCTCTTGAGACTGAAGCAGGACTGCAGGTCAGGATCCTGGAGCGGGCCAGACAGGAACTGAAACGACGTCACCGACTGGGGGAACTGCAAGGGGCCATTGGCCTGTACTGGCCACTGCCCGGAGAAGTGGATCTGAGACCGCTGCGGGCAGATCTTCTTGCCGACTTCGGACTGACCACAGCCCTGCCTGTCGCTGATGGACGGGGGGAGATGACCTACAGACACTGGGGAGAAGCAGGCCTGAGCGAGGACGGCTGTGGCATTCCTGCACCTCTGGACCAACCCGTTCTGAAGGCTGAGCAGCTGTCTGTGCTGATGGTTCCCGCCCTGGCAGTCGATCTGTCGGGGATCCGACTGGGCTACGGCGGTGGGTACTACGACCGCCTGCGCAGCGACGAAAGCTGGTGCGCCGTTCCAGCTCTCGTTGTGCTGCCAGGGGCCTGCGTCAGCCTCAAGCCACTACCCGCTGACGACTGGGACAGACCTTTTCAGGGTTGGGTGTGCGAAGGCGGATTCCAACCGAGTGACTGCTGAAGGGAGGATTCCCTGTCGCGATCGAGAGTACAGATTCTGATCCGTCTGAATCGGTACTGGCTCAGGCGGGCAATCACCCACACGATGGGAACGACAACGCGCATGCCATGGCCGCTCCCTTCCGTCTCGCTTTGATGCTCACCGCTGCTCTGGGTTCGGCCTTCACTCACTCACCGCAAGCTGAAGCCCATGGCGTGGAAAGCAGCCTGCGCTATCTCGATGGACAGCTTGAACTGACGAGCAGCTTCTCCACTGGGGAACCCGTTGAAGGCGCTGTGGTCAGGCTGCTTCAGGCTGATGGAACTCCAGGGGAAGAGCTCGGGCGCATCGATGCCGAAGGCAGGCTGCAGATGACTCTGCCGCAACTCAGCGATGGTCTCGTGGATCTTCAGGTGGATGGTGGACCCGGCCATCGCGACTATCTCACCCTTCCTCTTCAGCAGGGTCGGGTGAATCTTGACGAGGTGGTGAGGAGCCCAGGCAGCAGGGATGCTCTTGACTGGGCGATGGCTCCGGCCCTGGTCGGGATGGTTGGACTGATGGCTAGGGTGCGCAGTCACCGACAGCAACGCTGACCCGGCCATGGCTGAACAAGGCAGCTCCACCACTCGCTATGGCAGCACGGCTCTCGATCAACTGGCCGAACGACTGAGCAGCACGTCAGACCCACGCAAGCGCTACGAGTACGTGCTCTGGCTTGCCAAGAAACTGCCTGCCATGCCCACCGAACTGCAGACCGAGGAGCGCAAGGTCAAAGGCTGTGTGTCGCAGGTGTTCGTCGCATCGGAACTCGTGGACGGTCGTCTTCACTGGCAGGGAGATTCCGATGCCCTGATCACCAAGGGGCTGCTGGCTCTGCTGATCA
>CAYWOE010000072.1:0-5987 GCA_964459855.1 uncultured Synechococcus sp.
TTTTGCGTTGTCCATCGGAATGATCCGCGTCTGCACCCTTTGTAACAGATTGTGTCGCCCTTGTGTGGATCAGGGTGCAAATGAATAGCTGCACGCAGGCACCAGGCCGTGACAGCCCCCCCGTGACAGACCCGTCAAAGCCTGATCCGGCATGGTGTCAGGCATCAACGCGCCCCCAGCGGGCTGGCTGACGATGGAGAAGCAAACAGCTGCAAGGCCCTCACTTCAGAACCTTCTGCTGCGGGCTCTGCGGATTGCCGCAAGCACCGTTGCCATCGTTGAACTGCTGCGCAACGACTGGGTCAGAGGAGGCCTGGCCGCCGTGGCCTGGATCGTGTTCTCCCAGGTCGAGAGACTGCACGGGCGCTCCGATGACGGTCATCACAACGGCTCCGACTGACGCGTCATGACGAAGTCGATCCCGATCGAGCAGGTCGCGGCCTTCGCGGAAGGTCCGTTCCAAGGCAATCCGGCAGCTGTCTGCCCGTTGCAGACCTGGTTACCGGATTCACTGATGCAGGCGATCGCAGCTGAAAACAATCTCTCGGAAACCGCCTTCTATGTGGGCAGCGAAGGGCGCTACCAGCTTCGCTGGTTCACCCCTCGATGTGAGGTTGATCTCTGCGGTCACGCCACACTGGCCGCGGGCCATGTGGTGTTTCAGCGCGAACCCCACCTGGAGGCTGTGGAGTTCAGCTCCAACAGCGGGCCGCTGATGGTTCGCCGGCTGGGTGATCAGCTGACTCTGGACTTTCCGGTCCAACCGGCATGCCCCTGCCCGGTCCCCGACGGCCTCGAAGCCGTTCTCGGCAGCACTCCCGAAGCCTGCCTGATGGGCGTGGACCTGATGGTGGTGCTCGCGGATGAGTGCCAGGTTGCAGCGCTCGCACCTGATTCCGCAGCTGTCGCTGAACTTCCAGGGCGTGGACTGATCGTCACGGCGTCAGCAACCGAGGTTGATTTCGTCAGCCGTTTCTTTGCACCCTCGTGCGGCATTGCCGAGGATCCGGTCACCGGATCAGCCCACTGCAGCCTCACTCCCTACTGGGCGAAACGCCTGAACCGTTCAGACCTTCTCGCACGTCAGCTTTCGGCTCGAGGCGGAATGCTGCGCTGCCAGCTGACTGAAGAGCGGGTGTTGATCAGCGGCAGGGTGATTCCCTACCTCAGTGGAGTGATTCATCTCGACTGCTGACCACGGATGTCGACAGCCGTCCGTCTTCAACGACGAGACACCCAGCTCCAGACAAACCAGGCGATCACCGCGAGCAGAACCCAGGGCAGCAGTGCACGCAGAACAATCACAGCCACGAAAACCACCAGCAGGCTCAGGGCACCTCGCTTCACAAGCGACTTGCTCTCATCGGTCATGTACTGCCAGCGGGGGATCAGAGACATGCTTGAAAACGGTTTCCTGGACTGACTTCCGCAGGATTGTATCGACGCTTACATGCTGCAGGGGATATCTGAACCGGCAGCTCTGCTCAGCGGGACAGTCGCCCTGTCATTGAGCGCCGCGACGGTGCTCGGCAGCCCGCCTGAGAATGTCGTTGAGCAGTCTCGAGAGAGTGCTGCTCTCGCCGTGACTGTGGTTGTAGATCAGGTCACTGACTCTCCAGCGGCCGTCATCCAGCACCAGGCGATAGGTGAGTTGCTGCGGCGGTTCCGAGGTACGGCCGCGAAGACCTGCTCTGACGGCGACATCCGCTTCGACGACCCCCTTGTGAAGCTGGCGGCAACCGCTCACTTCGGCTCCGAAGGTGGAGACCTGTGTGCCGCTGAAAACGACGAAATCAATGAAGGCACCGTCATCCCGGGGATTCAGAGACCAGGCCTCCGCAAGCTTCCTGTAGAGGGCAGGCATGAAGACATCTTTCTGGGATTCAAGTGTTCCTTCACTGCGTTTGTCCTGTTCTTCGAGGTGCCATCGATACAAGCCATCGAGTTGCGAGACAACGGCCGACGGACACCCGGCGGGGATTGCGGTGAGCGCGGATGCAACAAGGAGGTTCAGCACTGCAGTCAATCTCCAGACCTGGGTCTGCAGTCTGCTTCAGACAGGGTCGGCTGCAGAGCCATCAATGAACTGCCGAAGCAAGGCTCTCAGCGTGAACGGTCCTGATACGGCGACCAGCATGAGCGATGAGCATGTGGATCGCTCCCCTGTCGATCGGCAGCATCGATCAATGCGGCGGTGACGACGTGGTCCGCTCACCCGGCCGCACGATCACGGCACCGATCGCATCGGGAACCGATCGCAGGTAACGGGCGAATGAGCGTGAACGGATCACTCCGTGACCGGGTGCTGCATGAATGGCATCCAGCCGGGAACCGTCTCGAACCAGAACCCCTGTATGACTCACATCAAGACCGCGGACGCTGGTTGCAACCGCGAAAAGATCCCCGGAGCGGAGCTCGGGGAGCGCAGCGTCAAGGGACGCAAGCGGCAGATACTGCTGCTCGATCCGCCTTCCCTGCTCACGCTCGAGGATGCACTCGAACAGACGCGGCGTTTGCAGGGCGGGGTAACGACCACGGTGAGTGGACATGAAGTTCAGCGGCAGTTCGCGTGTGATCTGGCCACGCCAGGCTGAGCCTGTTTCCAGAAATCCCTGATCCTGAGCCGAGAGAACCCAGTCATGGAAGTAGTGCTGACGGGTGCAGTAATCGACATCGCCGTTTCGATAACGAAGTCGTCGCGTCCGGTCGGCGAAGTCCTCAAAGGAATCAGCCGATGCCATGGCCAGCAGCTGTTCCACGAAAAGCATGCAGTCGAACTGCATGAGATCAAGACGCAACTGTTCACTGCCGGCACGATCGAGCGAGAAAGCCAGATAAGGGCTGCCGAGGAATGACTCCGCAAGACGGGCGATCGCTTCATTCACAGGCATTGTCTGCACCAGTGAACTGGCCTGCTCGAATCTCTGCCTGGTTCCTGCAACAACATGAACGTTGACCGTGGCTTGCGCGGTCAGCGGCCGGACAGCCAGCGATGGCTTCGAGCTGAAATCAGCCAAAGCCGTGATCAGACCTGCGATCAGAGGAACTGCGGGATGCAAGAACGTGAAACCGAGGAATTCACGCTCTCACGCCCCAGTCGCTGCGGCCAGCAGGCGGACGTGATCACCCCTGCGTCGCATGACGACGGCGACCGAGAGGCTCGATCCAGTGCTCAACCACCTCTCTGTGGTGAAGCCACTGTGAGGGCACCCGGCATCCCAGGTTCACCACTCCATCGTCCATGAGGCGACCAAGACGGACAGCTGCGGCTTCTTCAGCCCTTGAGAAGACGTGTTGATGAGAAGCAAGCCAGTCGACTTCATCTTCCGTGATCACGCCTGTGGACAGGCTTTCGAGGAAAAGTTCGCCAAGCGTCATCGGAAGTTTGTAACGAAGTCTTTACATCATGTCGCTGCGATCAGGCCACCGCGAGCACGACCGAAAATCATCCGGAGGGGTCCACACGCGGATGGACATGACATTTTTTTAAGCTTGCGTCAACAATTCGCTGTTCCATGCGACTCAACCTTTCCCAGAAGTTCGAAGCCGAGTCGCTCAAGCGAATGATCGATTCCACCACCGACGTACAGGAACTTCAGACACTCGCTCGCGAGCTGACGGACCTTTACATGCGTCAGCGGGCTGCCACCGCCTGGGTGGTGTCCGAGCAGTAAACGCTCATTGGCTGATGATCTGCCTGCACCGAACCGAGCAGATCGTCATACACATCCGCATGATCAGCACACTCGCTTCTGAGCTGGAAAGCCAGCACTGCATGCGCGGAGAAACGAAGCGCTGACAGCACAGCCAGGCCCACGCACAGCGGACAATGAAGCAATCCCATCGTTCAAGCCTGGGATCGAGGCGTCCGGATCACAACATTGTTTGCCATTTCTTGACTTGATGTTCTGAGAACTTCAGGATTCACATCTCCGAACAAGCATCATGCGCTCGATCTGCATCGCTCTGATCACAGCAACCGGATTGGTCGCAGCGCCGCTCGATGTCGAAGCCAAAACCACTCGCAGCTTCAGTGGCTCCAGCCCTGCGGAAGTGGAAAAAAACGCGCGCAAGGCCGGCTTCAGCTACCCGGATGGCGACATGAACTGTTCCAACCGGTGCACGCAGCGCTGGGCGAAGGACTGAATCAGCCGGCAACAATGCGTGATTGCACTGATTGCCGGACTGCACGACGAACCACAACACTGGGGATAACCGATCGGAGGCACCGCATGTCGGCAGACACTCCACCTGAGCAGGCCTGAGAAGCGATTCGGCTGTGCGCCCCTGCTCCAGCGTTTCTCTCAACCAACACAGGGCTGAAACTGAGTGGACGACCACAGTTGATCCACACAGCCAAGCCCACTGGAACCTGGCCCCAGGCACCCACGGCGGAATAGTCGCTTCTGTCTTCCTTTGCTTCACTCACTGTCCTTCGCAACGGATTCAACCAGGATTCACGTTCAGATTCAGACAGGAAGCCAATGAACAAACGAGCGACCTAGGCCGTTCCTTTCATCCGAATGGCGCGGTCACAAAGCCAGTGAAATCACTGGTGAAAACCCCCGGAATTCAGCACCAACTCTGAATTCCGGGGGTTCGTTCATGGGCAGGCAGGCACCATTCAACCGGTCGTGAAACAGCCAAGGCTGTCATCAGCGCCTGCCTGGAACGAGAACACCTGCATCGGCAATCCCCTGCCCATCGGCACAGGCTTTCATGACAGTTCACTGCCAGCATCAACCAGCAATCTGTGGAAGAGAGCGGGAGTTGCGCACTCTGATGCAGCAGCCGGCCCGGAACTGGTCATCGCCAACGACACACAGACTGAAAGACCTGAAATCGGCCTTCGCCTGTGCGCTGCACATGCATCAGCCCACGGTGCCTGCAGGACCTGATGGTGCCCTGATCTCACATCTTCAGTACATGCTGGAGCATCCGAACGAAGGCGATAACCACAACGCCGAGCCTTTCGCGCATTGCTACAGGCGCATGGCTGAACTGATCCCGGAACTGATCCGCGAGGGATGCAGCCCGCGGATCATGCTCGATTACTCGGGGAATCTGCTGTGGGGCGTCACGCAGATGCAACGCCACGACATCAGCGAAGCGCTGCACTTTCTGGCCTGTGACGATGTGATGAAACGGCATGTGGAATGGCTGGGAACGTTCTGGAGTCATGCCGTTGCGCCCTCAACCCCGATTCCTGATCTGAGCCTTCAGATCAGCGCATGGCAACACCAGTTCGCCGATCTCTTCGGTAACGCCGCTCTCCAGCGCGTGCGTGGTTTCTCATTGCCGGAAATGCATCTTCCCAATCACCCGGACACACTGTTTGCCCTGGTGCATGACCTGCTCGAAGCGGGTTACCGCTGGCTGCTCGTGCAGGAGCACAGCGTGGAACAGATGGACGGCACAGCCCTGAGCGAACAGCAACGCTTCATTCCCAACAGACTGGTGGCACGATCCTCCCGCGGCGAGCAGATCAGCATCACGGCACTGATCAAGACCCAGGGATCCGACACCAAGCTCGTCGGACAGATGCAACCGTGCGAGCAGGCTCTGGGGCTTGAACGACAACGGCTCGGCAACACGGAGATTCCATCCCTGGTCAGCCAGATCGCAGACGGAGAGAACGGCGGAGTGATGATGAACGAATTTCCGGAGGCCTTCCGTCAGGCCAATCGACGCCTGCGCGATGGCAACCCAGCCACATCAGCCCTCAACGGCTCGGAATACCTCGAACAACTTGATGAACTTGGTCTGAACTGGGAAACGCTGCCCTGCATCCAGGCTGTGCAACAGCATCGCCTCTGGCAGAGAGTTGCTGACGCCGGAGATTGTGGTGAGGACGGCATCGCTGCAGCGATCGCTGAACTCAGATCAGACGGCGACGGATTTTCGATGGAAGGTGCATCGTGGACCAACAACCTCAGCTGGGTTGAGGGCTATGAAAATGTGCTCGAACCCATGCAGCATCTCAGCGC
>CAYWOE010000073.1:0-5952 GCA_964459855.1 uncultured Synechococcus sp.
TGCGCAGCCCCATCGATGGCACGGTTCTCAAGCTGCGTGCCCGGGTGGGTGAGCGACCAGGCAGCGATGGTGTCATTGACGTCGGAGCCAGTCAGTCGATGGAGGCTCTGATTGAGGTCTATGAGTCAGACATCAACCGCATCAACGTCGGCGAACCTGTCAGGTTGATCAGCGAGAACGGCGGCTTTGAGGGTGAGCTGACCGGAACCGTCGAGCGCATCAGTCCCCAGGTGCGACAGCGTCAGGTTCTCTCCACGGATCCCACCGGTGATGCGGACGCAAGAATCGTCGAGGTTCTGGTCAGGCTTGATGCCGGATCCAGTCAGCGTGTGTCAAGGCTTTCCGGTCTCAAGGTGATCGCCCGGTTCGGCCCCTCATGATCGGCCGTTTCCTGAGGGACCGTGGCATTCCTCTGGCATCGCTGATGCTCGTGCGTCAGCCGGTTCGTCTGATTGTGGCGCTGGCGGGCATCAGCTTCGCTGGAATCCTGATGTTCATGCAGCTGGGATTTCGCGACGGTCTTTTCGACGCCAGTGTCACCGTGCATCGTCTGTTCGATGCCGACATCGTTCTGATCAGTCCTCGTTCGACCAGTTCGGTGAGCATGGCCGGCTTCCCCCGCCGCAGGCTCGTGCAGGCGATGGCGTTGCCCGAGGTGGAGGGCATCACCCCTGTTCACTGGAATCTGCTGCTCTGGCGCAATCCCAAGACGCGTGGAACGCGATCGATCCTTGCCCTTGGCTTCGAACCTGGAGACCCATTGTTCGTTGATCCGGCGCTGGCTCCGAAGGCTCAGGCTCTGACTCAGAAAGGACGAGTTCTGTTCGATGAGAAATCCCGTCCGGAGTTCGGTCCTGTTGCCGAGTGGTTCCGATCCGGACGAACGGTTGAGAGTGAGATCTCGGGAAAGAGAGTGCGGGTGGCCGGTCTGATCGAGCTGGGCAGCTCGTTCGGGGCCGATGGCAATCTGCTCACCAGCAGCGAGACATTTCTCGATCTGCTTCCCAACACTCCACCGGGAAGCATCGAGGTCGGCCTGGTGCGGCTGCGAGAGGGCACCGATGCCGATGCGGTTGTGGACAGACTCAGCGCCCTGCTTCCCGAAGACGTCACTGTTCTGACGAAAGAGGGTTTCATTGACTTCGAACAGAACTACTGGCGCACAAGCACCTCCATCGGTTTCATCTTCACGCTTGGTGCCGCCATGGGTTTTGTTGTCGGCTGCGTGATCGTCTACCAGGTGCTGTATTCCGACGTCAGCGATCACCTGCCGGAATACGCCACCCTCATGGCCATGGGCTACAAGCTCAGGACCCTGCTGGGTGTGGTCGTGCGGGAGGGACTCCTGCTGGCTCTCTTCGGCTACCTGCCCGCCTATGCAGCGGGTCAGGGGCTGTATCTGTTGGTGCGAAGTGCCACGGCACTCCCGGTGGCCATGGATTTCAGTCGTGCTGCGACGGTGTTCACCATGATTCTGGTGATGTGCATGGCTTCGGCAGGTCTGGCCATGCGTCGCCTTGTTGATGCCGATCCGGCGGAGATCTTCTGAAGCCATGACCGTGCTGTCCCACCCTGCTCGACATCCAGCTGCTGATCTCACGAGCACCGTGAACATTGAAAATCTCAGCCACTGGTACGGGCGTGGATCAACTCGCCGTCAGGTGCTTCAGTCAGTGGATCTTCAGATCGCAGCAGGCGAGGTGGTGCTGCTGACCGGTCCCTCAGGATGTGGCAAAACCACGCTTCTGACACTGATCGGTGCGCTCCGGCAGGTCCAGCAGGGAGATGTGCGCGTGTTCGGTCAGCAGCTCAGGGGTGCCGGACGGGGACAGCGCCAGCAGCTGCGCCGCAGGATCGGCATGATTTTTCAGGGTCACAACCTTCTTCGCTGCCTCACGGCGGAACAGAACGTGCAGATGGGCGCTGATCTGCTCGAGGGGATCAGCTATCGCGGTCGCCGTGATCAGGCCCGGGAGTGGTTGCGTGCCGTGGGTCTGGAGGATCATCTCGGCAAGCTTCCTCAGGATCTTTCCGGTGGCCAGAAGCAGCGTGTGGCCATCGCCCGTGCGCTGGCGCCCAGGCCTCAGCTGCTGCTGGCGGATGAACCCACGGCGGCGCTCGACAGCGGCACCGGCAGGGAAGTTGTGGAGCTGCTCAAGCGCCTTGCCCGTGAGCAGTCCTGTTCCGTGCTGATGGTCACCCACGACCCGCGCATTCTCGATGTCGCCGATCGACTGGTGAGGATGGAGGATGGCCGCCTGCTTCAGGCCATTGAGTAGATTGGCTGTATCTACAGGATGTTCCGGATCCCGCATGGCCAAGCGCAGAAACCTCAAGAAGGAAAAGCAGGAGCGCAACCGCGCCTACGCGCGCAAGTTCAAGAAGCGCAAGATGCGTAACGATGGTCGTGGAGAAGGTGCAGGCAACGGAGTGACCGGCACAGCCAACAACGGTGGAGCAGCTGACTGACCTGCGGTCCCGACAGGGTCTGCTGGGGGCTCAAAGCCCCCTTTTTTCTTGCCTTTAGGCTGACTGTCCACGGTTCACCCGGCAGGGCGGATGTTCATCAGCGTCGTCATTCCAACCTTCAACCGACGCGACATTCTCGAGAAGTGTCTGAGGGCTCTTGAATGTCAGAACACAGGCGCCGAGATCACTGACTACGAGGTGGTGCTGGTGGATGACGGCTCCACCGATGGCACGCCGCAATGGATCAGATCCTCCGCTGCCGATTTTCCGCGCGTGCGTCTGATCGAGCAGAGCCACGGAGGACCCGCGGAGGGTCGCAATCGGGGTGTCGCCCATGCCCGGGGTGATGTGATCGTGTTCATTGACAGTGATCTCGTCGTGACGCCGTCATTCCTGGCTTCTCACGCGCGCTCGCTTGTCCGTCAGTGGCACCGCTCAGGCGATCGTCTCTGCTTCACCTACGGCGCCGTGATCAACACCGCTGATTTCGAGAATCCCACCGGTGAGCGTCACAAGCTGCGGGATCTGTCATGGGCCTATTTCGCAACCGGGAATGTCGCCATCGATCGGCAGGTGCTTGAGCGCTCTGGACTCTTCGACACCGGTTTCAGGCTTTATGGCTGGGAGGATCTCGAACTTGGCGAACGACTTCGTCAGATGGGTGTCGAGCTTGTGCGTTGCCCGGAAGCGGTTGGCTACCACTGGCATCCAGCCTTTCGCCTTGACCAGATCCCCGATCTGATCAGGGTTGAACAGGAGCGCGCCCGCATGGGTCTTGTGTTCTACAGGAAGCATCCGAGCCGCAGAGTTCGCATGATCATCCAGTTCACCTGGATGCACCGTCTGCTCTGGAGTCTGCTGACTCTGGGCGGACTGCTGAACGAGCGAACACTGCGTCCCCTGCTGGCCTGGTTGATTCGCCTCGGCCAACCCTCCCTGGCCCTTGAGCTGCTCAGACTTCCTCTCAACCGGATCGGCGTTGAGGCATTGCACCGAGAAGCGCGTCAGGCAGGACTGTCCTGAGTCGGTGCTTTGTTAAATTCTGCAGGTCCTTTCAAACCGCACACCTGTCTGTTTCGGGTGCTGGATGTGATCTGAACTCTTGTTCATCACACCAAACCTGACAGGTGGAGGCGAACCCGAAACCTCAACACAATCATGGCTGTCGTCACTCTCGCAGAGATGATGGAAGCTGGTGCCCACTTCGGCCACCAGACCCGTCGTTGGAACCCCAAGATGTCGCGCTACATCTATTGCGCGCGCAATGGAGTTCACATCATTGACCTCGTGCAGACCGCTGTCTGCATGAACAACGCCTACAAATGGACCCGCACTGCCGCAAGGAGTGGCAAGCGCTTCCTGTTCGTGGGCACCAAGAAACAGGCCTCCGAGGTTGTGGCCCAGGAAGCCGCACGCTGCGGCGCGTCCTACGTGAACCAGCGCTGGCTGGGCGGAATGCTCACCAACTGGACCACCATGAAGGCCCGGATCGATCGCCTCAAGGATCTTGAGCGGATGGAGTCCAGCGGTGCGATCGCCATGCGCCCGAAAAAGGAGGCCGCCGTGCTTCGCCGTGAGCTTGACCGTCTTCAGAAGTATCTCGGTGGCCTGAAGAACATGCGCCGTCTTCCCGATGTGGTGGTCCTCGTGGACCAGCGCAGGGAAACCAACGCCGTGCTTGAGGCACGCAAGCTGGATATCCCCCTTGTGTCGATGCTTGACACCAACTGCGACCCCGATCTCTGCGAGGTTCCAATTCCCTGCAACGACGATGCGGTGCGCTCCGTTCAGCTGGTTCTGAGTCGTCTCGCTGACGCCATCAACGAAGGTCGTCACGGGTCCAACGAGCAGCGTGGCGCTGACAACCAAGGTTGAGCATCACGAGCCGCTAGGTTCACGCCGCCCTCCCGCCATGCGGGAAGGCGGATCTTCTTGTCCCAACGTCCTCCACCAACTGATCCGATGGCTGCTGCCGTATCCGCAAAGCTCGTAAAGGAACTCCGCGACAAGACCGGCGCTGGAATGATGGATTGCAAGAAAGCTCTTGCAGCCTCTGACGGTGATGCCGACAAAGCCATTGAGTGGCTTCGTCAGAAGGGCATCGCCAGCGCTGAAAAGAAATCCGGGCGCACCGCCGCCGAGGGTGCCATCGGCAGCTACATCCACACGGGTGCACGCGTCGGTGTGCTGATCGAAATCAACTGCGAAACCGATTTCGTGGCACGTGGTGAGATGTTCCAGACCCTGCTGCGCGATGTGTCCATGCAGGTGGCGGCCTGTCCCGGTGTGGAGTACGTCACCACTGATGAGATTCCCGCGGAGATCCGCGAGCGTGAGAAATCGATCGAGATGGGTCGGGATGATCTCGAAGGCAAGCCTGAGCAGATGAAGGAGAAGATCGTTGAAGGTCGCATCAACAAGCGACTCAAGGAGCTCGCTCTGATGGAACAGCCCTTCATCAAGGACAGCTCCCTGACCGTGGCTGAGCTCGTCAAGCAGACAGCAGGCAAGATCGGCGAAAACGTCAGGGTTCGTCGGTTCACCCGCTACACCCTTGGTGAGGGCATTGAAGTTGAGGAATCCGACTTCGCGGCTGAAGTCGCTTCGATGACGCAAGGCTGACCTTGACCCAGGTGCCGGGGAGTCGACAAGCGCTTGATCCAGACGTGCAGCTTGTGCGTCTGCAGGAGCGCTGCAGCTCACTGGCTCCGCTTCTCTACAAGGAGCAGGCCCAGTATCTGGAGCAGATCCGACGGAATCTGCCCGGCGCTGTGAAGTCGGCGATCCGCCATCTGCTCTGTTCTCTGGCTCCCCTGCAACGCGCCGCGCTCTCGGATCGACAGACGATGTTGCAGGAGCGTATCGATGCTCTCGTTCAGCGAGCGTCATCCATGATCACCATCGAGCAGCTGCTGGTTCTGGCAAACCGACTTGAGGATGAGGAGCGTCGTTCGCGCCTGCAGCAGTTCCAGACACTTGCCGATCGTGCATCCGGCAATGCCGAGCCATCCGTGAGTGAACCGATCGCCACGGGTGTTGAACTGGGCCTGGATCTGCCGCTGGAACGCACTGATCTGCTGGAGGGTCTGTTGCCGACCCAGGCACCTCCAGTGGTGGAATCATCCTCTGAGCGTGTCGAACAAACAGAACACCAGTCACTGCCATCATCTGATTCCGCTGCGGAAACGTCCGAACTGGAGATCCTTCGATCACTGTTCGTCATGGCTGGCGAATCGCTGGATCAGGCTGAGTCCGCACCGGAGCGGCAGAGCGGTGCTGAACCCGACGATTCCGATCTGATCAAGGTGGATCGAACCACCGATCAGTTGATGCCTTCAACGGCCAGCGGGCTGCTGCGATGGATGGATGCCCTGGATTCAGCCTTGCTTCGCAGGCTGCGCAATCTCTCCCACGCCGTGAATGTTGAACTGATGCGTGCAGGTGTGACGCGCAGCCTGCTTCCCATCCAGCTGCTGGATGCTG
>CAYWOE010000074.1:0-5925 GCA_964459855.1 uncultured Synechococcus sp.
AGCGCTTCTTCAGCTTCAACACCGATGCGAAGGTGATCGGCATTCAATACATCGGCCTGTCCCTGCTCTTTCTTCTCCTGGGTGGGTTGCTGGCCATGGTCATGCGCGGCGAATTGATCACTCCGCCAGCGGATCTGGTCGACCCAAGCGTCTACAACGGCCTCTACACGATGCATGGAACAGTGATGCTGTTCCTGTTTCTCTTTCCGGTCCTCAACGGCTTCAACAACCTGTTGATCCCCACCATGATCGGGGCTCCGGACATGGCCTTCCCCAAGCTGAACGCCCTGGCCTTCTGGCTGGTGCCTGTGTTCGCTGTGGTGCTCCTGAGCAGCTTCTTCGTACCGGGTGGCCCTGCCTCATCGGGCTGGTGGTCCTATCCGCCCATGAGCATCCAGAACCCTCTCGGACATTTCATCAATGGTGAATTTCTCTGGATTCTCGCTGTAGCCATCTCCGGTGTTTCATCAATCATGGGGGCCGTCAATTTCGTCACCACGATCATCGGCATGCGGGCACCCGGCATGGGCTACTTCCGGATGCCGGTGTTCGTCTGGACTGCATGGGCTGCGCAGACCCTTCAGCTGATCGGTCTTCCGGCACTCACGGGTGGTGCAATCATGCTCCTCTTCGATCTCAGTTTCGGCACCAGCTTCTTCAGGCCTGAAGGAGGAGGCGATCCCGTGCTTTACCAGCACTTTTTCTGGTTCTACTCTCATCCGGCGGTGTACGTGATGGTGCTGCCGGTGTTCGGCATCTTCTCGGAGCTGATCACCGTGTATTCACGCAAGCCACTGTTCGGCTACAAATTCGTGGCACTGGCCTCATTCATCATCACCTTCCTGGGACTGATTGTCTGGGTGCACCACATGTTCTACACCGGAACTCCACAGTGGATGCGCAATGTGTTCATGGTGACCACCATGCTGATCGCCGTGCCCACCGGCGTGAAAGTGTTCGCCTGGCTGGGAACACTTTGGGGAGGCAAGATCCGACTGACCACGCCGATGCTGTTCGTGCTGGGGGGCCTGATCAACTTCATCTTCGGAGGCATCACCGGAGTCATGCTCGGAACGGTTCCGATCGACATCCACGTGGGCAACACCTACTTTGTCGTTGCTCATTTTCACTACATCATCTTCAACACGATCGGATTCGGAGTGTTCGCAGGCATCTATCACTGGTTCCCCAAGTTCACCGGGCGGATGTACTACGAAGGATTAGGGAAAGTTCACTTCACTCTCACCTTCATCGGTGCCACCCTCAACTGGCTGCCGCTCCACTGGGCAGGCCTCTACGGGATGCCGAGACGGGTTGCCTCCTATGACCCCGAATTCGCTCTCTGGAATGTGATCGCGAGTATCGGTGCCTTCATGCTTGGCGTGGCTTCAATCCCCTTCATCCTCAACATTGTCAGCTCCTGGGCCAGGGGGCCCAGGGCAACCCCCAATCCATGGAGGGCCATCGGTCTGGAATGGCTGCTTCCCTCACCTCCGCCTGCTGAGAATTTTGAGGACGACATTCCAACGGTGATCAGCGAGCCCTATGGCTATGGCATGGGGCATCCGCTTGTTGAGGACGAGGAGTTTTACATCCGCCGCTCAATTGAGGCATGACCTGATGACAGGTGCAAATCCAGACCTTCCTCTGAATCACACGCCGGGACATGTTCAGCATGATGGCCATAACCTGACCGGATTTATTATATTTTTGTGCTCAGAAAGCATCATCTTCATTGCATTCTTTGCTGGTTATGCAGTGCTGAAGATCACAAGCCCTGAATGGTTACCCGACGGGGTTGAGGGGCTTGAGACAAAAATGCCCCTGATCAATTCGGTCATTCTGGTGAGTTCAAGCTTCGTCGCTTATTTCGCGGAGGTTTATCTCCACAAAAAAAACCTCTGGGGATTCAGGGCAATGTGGTTGCTCACGATGGCCATGGGCACCTACTTCGTCTATGGGCAATATGTTGAATGGTCGGAACTTTCTTTTACGCTCAGCAGCGGTGTTTTCGGGGGAACTTTTTACCTGCTGACTGGCTTCCATGGCCTTCACGTGATCACGGGAATTCTCCTGATGGGTTTGATGTTGTTCCGTTCATTCCTCCCGAATAATTATGCAAAAGGTGATATGGGGGTGACTTCAGTCAGTCTTTTCTGGCACTTCGTGGACGTCATCTGGATCATTCTTTTCCTGTTGATTTACGTCTGGCAACGAACGAGCTGAACAGGCTGATTACTCCGGTTTTCAAAACGACCGCATCGCCATGATCATCGACGACCGCCATTACGACATCATCATCATCGGCAGTGGTGCCGGAGGCGGCACTCTGGCAGCATCACTCAGCCGTGAAGGCCGCAGTGTGCTTCTGCTCGAGCGAGGGGAAGCTGTGGAGCCAGGTTGGCAGAACCGTCCGCGTGTGAAGGATGAACAGTGGTTCGGCCCCGATGGGGATCCCTTCTCACCTCAGACGTTCTACGCCGTGGGAGGAAACACCAAAATCTGGGGAGCGGTGCTCGAGCGCATGCGCGAGAAGGATTTCACCGACCTGCCTCTGCAGGAGGGGGTATCGCCGGCATGGCCATTCGACTACAGCCACCTGGCTCCTTACTACGACCGGGCGGAGACGATGTATCGAGTTCATGGCAAAGCCGGAGTTGATCCCACGGAACCTCAACGCAGCAGGGGCTTTGACCATTCACCCCGCCCGGTGATGCCATTCCTGGAAGAACTGCGGTTGGGACTGGAACGCCAGGGATGTCAGCCCTATGACCTGCCGCTCAGCTGGTCAGACAACGAAGATGAACCGGTCGGAGATGCCGAGCTCTGCGGACTGGCCCATGCGGAGAGAGCCAATCTGGAAATCCGCCACAAGGCCAAGGCTCTCAGACTGCATGTGAGTCCGAGCGGACGGGAGGTGAAGAGAGTGGAGGCGGATGTGGAAGGCGAGATCTGGTTGTTCTCCTCCGATCTGGTCGTGCTTGCAGCCGGTGCAATCAACACGCCCGCCATTCTGCTGAGATCCTGCAATGAACGTCATCCAGGCGGACTCGGCAACACGTCAGATCAGGTGGGTAGAAATCTGATGAACGTGCAGATCACCTCAATCCTGCAACGTTCCGCAGCACCCAACAGCGGCCGCTATCCACGGTCCTATGGAGTGAACGACTACTACTGGGGAGACAAAAATGTGTCGTTTCCCCTCGGACACATTCAGGCTGCTGGAGGAGTGCTTCAGGACGCACTGTTCGCCGAGTCACCACCGGTCCTCTCCCTTGTCAGCAAACTCATCCCTAATTTCGGCATCAAGCGACTTGCTTCCCGCACGGTTGCCTGGTGGGCCATGACCGAAGTTCTTCCCGAACAGGACAACAAGGTGTGGCTGAACAAGGAACAGATTCGCATCAACTACCTCCACAACAATCGTGAAGCCCATGACCGACTGGTTTACCGGTGGATCGACACCATCAAATCGGTCGAGGCCGATCCAGCCACCAAGGTGGTGACATCCGAGCCTGTGCATCCCCGCGGCGAGGCTCCTCTCAGTGTGGTGGGCTTTGCATGCGGAACCTGCCGCATGGGCGAGGATCCCGCCGCATCCGTGGTGGATGCAACGGGAAAGTGCCATGACCTTGACAACGTCTACATCGCCGACAGCAGCGTTTTCCCGAGCTGCCCGAGTGTGGGTCCGGGTCTGACCACCATTGCCCTTGCGCTGCGCATGGCGGAGACTCTCCACAACAGGCTCAAGGCCTGATTGGGAGAGCACAGCACTGCCGCAGCAGTCAGGTCATGGTGACGAATTCCTCTGACACCGTGGGGTGCAGAGCCATGGTGCGGTCGAAGTCGGCCTTGGTTGCCCCCATCCCGACGGCGATCGCCGCCATCTGAATGATCTCGGCGGCATGCTCGCCGACCATATGGCAGCCGAGCACCCGTTCGGTTCCCGCCTCGAGCACGAGCTTGAGCAGACAGCGGGTGCCACGCTTCGGCAGCGCCTGCGCCATGGAACGGAACCGTGCTCTGTGGATCACCACTCCATCGGCGCCGTACTGAGCGATGGCGTCCTCCTCCGACAATCCCACCGTTGCCAGCTCAGGCTGACTGAACACAGCACTGGCCACGAGCTCATGGTCGACCTGACGCGGAGAAGCTCCATAAACAGTGTCAGCGAAAGCACGACCCTCATCAATCGCCACGGGCGTGAGGCAGATGCGATCGGTCACATCACCGACAGCGAACACATGGGGCACATTGGTGCGTTGATCAGCATCCACGGGAATGCGATTGCCCTGAACCGTCACTCCCGCAGCTTCGAGGTTGAGACCCTGCAGAAAGGGCCGACGTCCAGTGGCCAGCAACACCCCTCCGCAGGCAATTCGATCGCCGCGATTCGTTCGCACAATCAGATCTCCCGGCGTTCCCTCGATGGCTTCAGGGCCGGTTGAGAACTGCACATTCACACCCCTCTCCGCCATTCCTTCCTGAACCACTCCGGACAGCTCGGCGTCGAAGCCCCGCAACAGATGATCACGGCGCACCAGCTGGGTCACGTCAACACCAAGTCCACTGAGGATGCCGGCGAATTCGCAGGCGATGAAGCCGGCTCCCACAACCACCACACTCTGCGGGAAGCGCTCCAGCAGAAACATGTCATCACTGACCCAACCAAGCTCGGCACCTTGGATATCTGGCCGCTGCGGCCGGCCGCCGACACCGATGAGCACTCTCTCGGCACGCAGACGGTGCCCCGGTTCGCCGCCTGGCTCAGCGGAAACGAGAATGTGATGGTCATCCTCAAACCGTCCCCACCCGTTGATCAGGGTGACGCCGGCCTTGGCGAGGAATTCAATGTGCATGGCATTGAGGCGATCAACCTCGGCACGCACGTTGGCCAGCAGCTGTGCTGAATCAATCCGGACATCCGAAGGATGAACCCCGTAACTGGGAGCCTCCTCCATCTGGTCCGCCATCTGGGATCCGTAGACCAGCAGTTTCTTGGGGACGCACCCCCTGATCACGCAGGTTCCCCCAACGCGGTCCCCCTCCACGATGGCGACGCTCGCACCGTGACGTGCCGCCCGCTTGGCGGCGGCCAGGCCACCGGAACCGGCGCCGAGCACCACAAGATCAAACGACTGGTCCACCGCAGCTGACGCTCAACTGCTTCCCATTCTGATGCGTCCGGTTTCCAGTTCCTCAAGGAGGCCGGTGCCTGAGATCGACATAGGGTTGGGGCAATCGAGCTCTGGAGTCCGGTGTGCACCTGTCCCGCTATGACCGGATTCCTGATCATGACGATGCTCACAGACTGATCGAGGTCCGGGTGCATGACCTTCAGCCCACCCAGATGTGTGTGGGGCTTGCTGAGGTGTGGAGCCGTCAGAGGGACTTCAGCAGGGAGAGCAGGCAGGAGCGGCTCGACTATCTGCGCCGCAAGCCTGTGCCTCTGGTGCGCGACCGTGTCGGCCAACTCTGGATGGTGGATCGACATCATCGCCTCAGGGCACTTCTTGAGATGGATCCCGAGGTGACAACCTATGGCTATGTGATCGCTGACCTCGACAGTGAGCGTCGGGATGAGGCTCTGGCGGCGCTTCAGCAGCGGGGATGGCTCTACCTCCATGACGGACGAGGAAACGGTCCCAGGCAACCCGCGCAGCTTCCCCATTCACTGCTGGGGCTTGAAGACGATCCTTACCGCAGCCTCGTCTGGAAACTCAAGAAGGAGGGCCTGATCAAACCTCAGCGGCTGATCCCATATCACGAGTTCCGCTGGGGTGCCTGGCTGCGAACCCGGCCCATGCCTCCCTTCAGTTCAGCCCAGCTGGACCCGGCTCTGCCGGCAGCCAGGCGCCTGGCCCAGTCACAGGGAGCATCACATCTGGCCGGCTGGACCGGCAGACGCTGAATCCATCAGCGATG
>CAYWOE010000075.1:0-5809 GCA_964459855.1 uncultured Synechococcus sp.
ACAGGGCTCAAACGCCCTCACCGGCTAGCATTTTGCACGTCTCAACAACGTGAAGCGTTCTCAGCGCGGAACGATCACGTCTCGGGAACGCTGAAAAGCTGCAGCAGGTGCTGGAAACACTTCTTGATCTGCTGAAAAAGCTCGCCGCCGAGCTGGCCGTTTGAAGAAAGCTGCCTGAAACACGCGTCAACAACCGCGGGGTTCACAGGGACTGTTTGAGTTCAAGCAGTCGATCGAGCAGGCGGTGAGACAACACAAGCTTGTCCTCAAGGGGACACCGCTGATGCTGATCACCCGGGCCCAGCAGCCAGCCGGCATTCAGAGCACTGTCAAGACCCTGCCCTGGCCGGTCGATGGGATTGACCATCAACAGATCGCAGCCCTTGGCACGGAGCTTGCTGCGGCCGAGCTCCAGAAGTTGCTCGTCAGGCCCTGCCAGCGCCGCAAATCCGAGTAGGCACTGTCCCTCAGGACGCCTGCTGACCAGCCGCTGAAGCAGATCGGGGACGAGCTGCCATCCAGCCTCCATCGACGCGATCAGGTGCTCTTTGGGAAGCTTCTTGATGTCAGCGTGATCGGCCCGTTGCACATCAGCAACAGCGGCGCACATCACCACGGCATCCGCCTGCGGCTGCAGGTCTTGAAGTGTGCGATCCATCTCCGTGCTGCCGACGACGGAATGAGATCGCAGACCCTCCAACCAGGGATGAGGAACCTGCAGGGGGCCATGAACCAGATCGACAGTGGCTCCGCGCAGATGAGCTGCCTGGGCGAGAAGAACACCCATGCGGCCGCTGCTGTGGTTGGACAGGAAGCGGACAGAGTCCAAAGGCTCCAGAGTCGGACCGGCACTGACCAACAGGTGTTTCCCGCGCCAGTCGGATTTGAGCAGCCCCTCAGCGTCAGCCTGCAACAACGCACTGGCCGCGGCCAGCTCGAGTTTGCCGGGATCTGCCATTCGGCCTGTGCCGACTCGGTCACAGGCGAGCAGGCCACCTTCAGGCTCGAGGGGCAGCACTCGCGGATCCTCATGCAGAAGATCCCAGTTACGACGCACGGCAGCGTGCTTCCACATGGCCGTGTTCATCGCAGCCGCCGCCAGAACAGGACACTCACAGGCCAGCAGCAGACTGGCCAGCAGCCCCTCGCCATCACCCTGAACCCATCGGGCCAGAGACGTGGCACTCAGGGGCGCGACAACAACCAGATCCGCCCACTCGGCCAGCTCGATGTGCAGCGGTCGCGGCCTGGAAGGATCCCATTGATCGGCATCCTGCAAACAGGCTTGCCGACTGAGCGTTGCCAGCGCAACAGGGCTCACCAGGCGGGCGGCACTTGCAGTGAGCACGCAGCGAACCTGGGCCCCCGCCTGCACCAGCGCACTGACAAGCAGTGGTGTCTTGACGGCCGCGATGCTTCCGCAGGCAGCCACCAGCACGCGTCGTCCCTGCAGCAGCCCCGACATCGATTCAGTCCTCGTCGAAAGGTTCCTGATCGAACAGATGGGCGTAAGGGACAGTGAGCTCCGGTCGATGAATCGCAAGAGCTCTCAGCAGATGCCAGTCACTCAGTCCCTCAAAGGGAGTTCGGTAGTCGTCGAACTCCAGACGCCGTGCCAGTGAGGCGACGGATGTTTCGTCAAAGGAAGCCAGTCGCTCCGGAGTGATCGGCATGGACGCACGAGGCACTGTCTTCATCTTGCCCATAAAAGCTGTGGAACACCGGGGCTAAGTTGCGCTGCGCGGGGAATTAGCTCAGCTGGTAGAGCGCTGCGATCGCACCGCAGAGGTCAGGGGTTCGAATCCCCTATTCTCCATTCAGGTCTCAAGAGATCAGGGTTGAACTGGAGTGCAGAAGCAGAGAAGTCGCTCAGGGAAGTTCCATTTTTTGTGCGGCCGGCAGTTCGTCGGAGAATTGAATCGATGGCCCAGGAGCGTCAGCTCGAGCGCATTGATGCAGCCTTTTACGCCGAGGCCCGGGCGATGTTCGCAAAACGCTGAATCATGATCAGGCCCACGATTGGCTACCGACACTCGATCCGGCCTGCGCTGCTCCTCGTTCTGAGCACCACCACCTTGATGTCAGTGCTCGTCAGACCTTCGGCGGTGCTGACCTTCGGGCTGATTCTCCTGGCAGGTGGTCTTTCCCGGCGCTGACTGAACTCTGCACAAGGCGTTGATTCAGGCCATGCGGTAAAAGAGAGGCTGAGAAAGCCACGATTGATGTCTCAGTCGAAAAGAGAGCAGGTGGTGAGCCACCTTCGTTACATCCGTCAGGAACTGCGGGAGATGCATCAAGGAGTGATGGAAGACGGCCTCCTACCTGAGGCCGGCGAAGTGCGTGGTGTGATGGCGCAGATGGAAGCGCTGCTCGAACTGCTTGAAGGCAAAAGCTCCCGCAAAGCCAAAGCCGAATCCGACTGATCCTGAGGCTGGCTCTTGCCAAACAATGCTGTTCAGGCTTTTGTGCGGATGTATTGATTTCCTGAACCAGTTAATTCTTAGGCTTTCTGCATCGAAAGCCCCAATATGTAGCGGTTGATAGAGGCAACTACTCCACAAATGGTGTATACATTGAATGGCAGGGCTTGGGCCGGGTGATGGGGATCATCGGTTGTTGCCCCTGCCCCTTTTTCGGGAGCTGTTTTCGTTGACTGCGCGTCTACAAACAACCCGCCTTCAGCAAACACTTGGAGATGCCGGTTCCAGGTTGGACCGGTGGGCAACAAACCCATGGAGACGATCATCACTGCTGTTGATCGCGCTCACCGGAAGTTTCATGATCGGCAATGGCATTGCAACCGTTTCCGGCGCCCTGTCTCTGATGGACCCTGTCGCGGCGATGCTCAGCGTGGGCCTGATCGAGGTGATGGTGAGAGTGAGAAGACACTGGGCCAGAGATCACGGCAGTCATCTCGGCCGCCAGTTACTCGACATGACAAGAATCGGACTGCTTTACGGCTTGCTGCTGGAAGGCTTCAAGCTGCTCTGAGGGGCGAGGGGTTCTTCAAAACGCGGACAAAACCATTCAGCATCCATACGCTGAATTGAGAGTGTCAGGGTTGCATCCATGGCTGGAGAGCATTTTTTCCTCGAGCTGGATCCACCTCAGGAGAGGCTGCGTGATGCTCCCCATGTCGTGATCGTCGGCGGCGGTTTCGCTGGTGTGCGGGCCTGCAAGGCACTGGCAAAGGCAGACGTGCGCATCACGTTGATCGACAAACGCAACTTCAATCTGTTCCAGCCTCTGCTTTATCAGGTTGCAACCGGACTTGTCTCCAGTGGTGATGTCGCCACACCTCTGAGGCAGCTGGTGGGACGCCAGAGCAATGTGCAGGTTCTGCTCGGGGAAGTGACCGAGATCAAGGCGGAAGACAAGCAGATCATCTTCAGCGGCAAGGCTTACAGCTATGACCATCTGATTCTGGCGACAGGATCCGGAAGCACCTTCTTCGGTCATGAGGAGTGGCGCACCTTTGCGCCACCCATGAAGATCCTCGAGCACGCCGAAGAGATCCGACGACGGCTGCTGATGGCCATGGAACAGGCCGAACAGAGCCCGGATCCAGAAGCACGCCGCTTCTTGCAGACCGTGGTGATCGTTGGAGGCGGACCATCCGGATGCGAAATGGCTGGAGCCGCGTCCGAGCTGATGCGCAATGCCATGCGCAAGGAATTCCGTCAGCTCAATCTGGAAGACACCAGGATCGTTCTGGTCGACCCCGGCGACCGTGTGCTCAGAGCGATGCCGGAGGAGCTGTCGAAGGCAGCACAGAAATCACTGTCGGCTCTCGGCGTGGAGTTTCTGTTCAAAGGACGTGTGCAGAGCATGCAACCCGGTGAAGTGATCGTGGGGACACCGGATGGGGAACGCCGTCTGCAGGCAGCGACGGTGATCTGGACGGCCGGTGTGCGGCCCTCTCATCTGGGGCGCAAACTTGCAGATGCCGTTGGCTGCGAAACGGACCGTGCCGGGCGCGTTGTTGTGGAGCCGGACTTCTCCATGAAGGGGCATCCTGAGATCCGGGTGGTTGGCGACCTCTGCTGCTACAAGCACACCAGAGACGGGAATCAGCTGCCTGGAATGGCCGGACCTGCAACCCAGGCTGGAGGCTTCGTGGGCAAGGACATCGCCGCGATCGTCTCCGGAGGATCGCGTCCGAATTTCAGCTGGTTTGATTTCGGCAGCATGGCTGTGCTGGATCGAGTCGACGCCGTGGCTGACTTGCGCGGATTCAAGTTCAAGGGCGGTGTTGGCTGGCTGCTGTGGGCTGCTGCCCACCTCGCCTTCATGCCCAATGAAGAGAACCGCTTCTCGCTGCTGCTCAAGTGGATCTTTGCGGTGGTGTCTCAGGCCAGAGCGTCGATGTTGCTGACTGGCATGCCCAGTCAGCACATGGGCCTGGATTCGCCTGATGCAGCATTCCCCATGGCTCCCGGATTAGGCCCATCAATCTCAGAACCCGGAGCAGCGCTGCGGGCAGCGATGGACTATTACTCCAATCAGGTCTCCGGTCTTTCCCCTCAGCCCAGGGAGGGGGAATCCACAGAGGATTCCGCCGCTGCCATCAAATAAAGCAACGCCATCCTGATCGGGATGCCGTTGCTCACCTGACTCTCCACCAGCGTGGAACTGAGATCATCGAGCAGGGCTCCACTCATCTCGATTCCTCTGTTCACAGGGCCGGGGTGCAACACAGGGATCGAGACCCCAGCTCGAGCCAGCCGCTCATGGGTGAGGCCGTAATCCCGGTGGTAGCGGTCCATGGCACTGAGCATGTGCTGACGCATGCGTTCCTTCTGCAAGCGAAGGGTCATGACGGCATCGGCCCCCTGGAGCGCGGCATCAAGGTCGCGGCAGATGCTCAGCGTGCCGCGGTTGGCAACCGGATCCTGATTCTGACCAGGAGGGGGCTCGGAGAGGAAGTCAGCGAAAGCCTCAGGAAGCAGACTGGGCGGCCCGCAGAGCACGACATCTGCACCACAGGCGCTCAGTGCCCAGAGATTCGAACGTGCCACACGTGAATGCAGGATGTCTCCCACGATCACGATGCGACGACCACGCAGAGCATCGGGGTGGGGGTGACTGGCATCGAAGTGATGAGCCAGCGTGTAGAGATCCAGCAGACCCTGGCTGGGATGACTGTGCAGGCCATCACCGGCATTGAGGATCACGGTGCGCTCACCCGTGCGCTCTAAAGCTTCAGCCAGCTGCCGGGGCACACCGGAGCAGCGATGACGCACCACCAGCATGTCGGCACCCATCGCCACGTAGGTGCGGGCGGTATCGAGCAGCGACTCTCCTTTGCTGAGCGAACTACTGGAAGGCGAAAAACTGGAGACGTCTGCCGAGAGACGCTTGGCAGCCAGCTCAAAACTGCTGCGCGTGCGCGTGCTGGGCTCAAAAAACAGAGTGGCCACCAAGCGTCCCTGCAACGCCGGCAGCCGACGGGCACCTGTGACCGGCATCGACCGGAAACGATGGGCCAACTCCAACACAGTCGCGAAGTCTTCCCTGGAAAAGGACGCGAGATCAAGAATGTGTCGGTGTGTCCAGGCGCTCAACTGGGCGGCGGCTCACTGCCCTTAACCGTAGTGGCACACCGTGCATCCACCCACGCATCAACGGGGCTCAAACGCAGCGTCTGGCTTCGGGGATCGATCCCCACGAGCGCGTTTGCTGACACTTCGGCTGGCCTGCAGATACCAGCGCAGAGGCAGCTCCTCGCCCTGACTGATCCCGATCCGGGTGGTGGTGACCAAAACAGGATTGCTCAGCTCGATCGGGCGAGAGGCCAACCAGAGATCAC
>CAYWOE010000076.1:0-5712 GCA_964459855.1 uncultured Synechococcus sp.
TCGATTCCAAATTGTGCCAGTCTTTCCTTCACTTTTCCGCCAGCTCCTGTTATCAACACAGCCCTTTTCTGTCGCTCAGCTTCTTCCACCATTCGCTCGATTGCGAGGCTTGCGGTGACACCAAGATGGGGCACTTCAGTGATGTCAAGAAGTAGAATCTTGTACTGCTTGACAAGCATCATTCTTTCACTGATCCCCTTTGCTGCTCCGAAGCTGAGTGGACCCTGCATTCGAAATAGGATGAGATCGTCTCCGCAACGCTTCAGCAGTTGTTGTTCCCTGGATGTGAGATGAGCTGTACCCATGTCCATGTTGCCGAGCTGATGGTTCGTCAGCGATTCAATGGTGAGGAGATTGGCAACAAACATTCCCGCAAGCACCGCTCCGATCAGATCCCAGAACACCGTCATCAGCAAGACACCCCACATCACAAACGCCGTTTTTAATGACAATCTGTGGGCTCTCTGCAAAAAACCCCAGTCAATGATGTCAAGTCCGACTTTGATCAGAATTCCTGCCAGCAGTGCAGTTGGGATGCCCTCCGCAAGAGGCCCAGCTCCCAGCAACAACACCAGCAGCACGATCGAGTGAGTCATTCCTGATAGAGGAGTTCGACCTCCTGAGCGAATATTGATCACAGTGCGCATCGTTGCCCCAGCACCGGGCAGCCCAGTGAAGAATCCTGAGATTGTGTTGGCGATGCCCTGACCGATGAGCTCCTTGTCTGATCGATGTCGCGTCTGACTGATGTTGTCTGCCACGAGCGACGTCAGCAGTGAATCGATCGAACCCAGGACCGCCAGAACAATTCCCGCCCTCATCAACAGCGGGAATTGTTCTGACCAGTTCGGCACGCTCAGATTCAGTCCTCCTTCGGGTATCGAGCCGATTCGCGGCAGATCCTCCGGAAAAACCCAAAGTGCGATCGGCGTGATCAGCAGCAGTGCCAGCAGTGGCGACGGCATGACTTTGGTGACTCGTCTTGGTGTGGCGAACACCACAATCAGCGTCGAGACACCGACCGCCACCGCTGCGGGGTTGGGAGTGAAATCGGTTCCCACCATCCGCAGCGACGACAGCACTCCTCCCTGACTGCTGATCCCCAGCAGTGGGCCCACCTGCAGGCAAAGAATGATGACTCCGATGCCCGACATGAAGCCGGAGACCACCGAATAGGGAACCAGGGTGATGTATCGGCCCAGGCGAAGCAGTCCCATCAGGATCTGGAGCACTCCTCCAAGCACCACAGCAGCCATCACCATCGAGAGCATGGCTCCCTGGTTCAGTTCACGACTAATTCCCGCGACTGCGAGGCTGCTGACCACACCGGCCACCGTGACACTCATCGGACCTGTTGGACCGCTCACCTGTGCTGGTGTGCCTCCAAACAGGGCTGCCAGAAAGCCGGTGATGATCGCTCCGTAGAGACCGTAAATGGCTCCTCCGGGGCCAAGGGCAGCATTGCCGAATGCAAGCGCCAGTGGCAGCGCGACCACAGCAGCAGTGACTCCTCCGGTCAGGTCTCCTCGCCACTGTCGCCAATCGACGCCATGGATCAGGGGGTGCCTGCTCGCGATCATGGCCTCACGGATTCCGACTCATCCCCGACCAGATCCGCAGATCCTCCAGGGTCTGGACTCCCTCCCGTCGTTCGCCACTGGGAAGGATCCAGGTTGGATAGGCGCGTATTCCTTCCCGTTTGCAGGCAGCTGCCTGGATCGGCAGCTCCCGGGGTTTTCCACATTCCACGTATGGAAGCCGAACGGCCGCTTCTCCGAACAGACGTCCCTGGTATTGGCAGGCGGGACAGCGCCATGAGCCGTAATAGAGCACTTTTGTTTGACTCAGGTGATCAGCAAGTGCCCCAGGGTCAGTTCCTGCCTTTGCGGTGCTGTCATCTACCAGAGCAACGCCGGCGCCTGACAGCACGCCGAGCAGCAGAAGTTTGAACATGCGTGAAATGTAAGTGTGATCCGACGTACGGGCATCCGGCCCCTTCGATCGGTGCCGAACCCCGGACGGAACTGGGAAACTGAAATTAATCGGAGCTCCTGGGGCTCACAGATCACGATGGCCGGCAGTGGATACCGCGACTACTTCAAGGTGCTCGGGGTTGAGCGCAGTGCAGATGCCGATGCGATCAAAAAGGCTTTCCGCAAACTGGCCAGGAAATACCATCCCGACGTCAATCCAGGTGACAAGACAGCGGAGGCGAAATTCAAGGAGGTGAGCGAAGCCTATGAGGTGCTCTCCGACCCGGAAAAGCGTCGTCGCTATGAGCAGTTCGGTCAGTACTGGAATCAGGCCGGTGCCGCAGGTGCTGGTCCTGGTGCCGGAGGATTCGACGTTGATTTCGGCAGGTATGGCAATTTCGACGACTTCATCAACGATCTTCTCGGCCGCTTCGGCGGTCCTGCAGCCGGCGGTTTTGGAGGGGCTCCCGGTGGTTTCGCAGGCGGTGGTTTCCCTGGTGGAGGTTTCCCGGGAGGTGGATTCGCCGGTGGTGGTTTCCCCCGCACTGCATCCAGACCCCTGAATCTCGATGCTGAAGCCAGTGTGAAAGTGACCTTCGCTGAGGCCTTCCGTGGTGCTGAGCGGACACTCTCTGTGAACGATGAGCGTGTGCAGGTCAGGATCCCAGCGGGTGTCAAGCACGGCTCAAGGCTTCGTCTCAAAGGCAAGGGGAATCTGCAACCGGGAACAGGGCGACGTGGAGACCTGTATCTGAATCTCGACGTGCAAACTCATCCGGTCTGGCGTCTCGAGGGTGATCAGCTGCGTGGAGAGCTGCCCGTGTCCATCGATGAACTGGCGCTGGGTGGAACTGTGAAGGTCATGACGCCTGATGGTGAGGCAGACGTGTCGATTCCCGCGGGCACGGCTCCGGGCAGGAGTCTGCGCCTGAAGGGAAAGGGGTGGCCGATGAAATCAGGGCGTGGAGATCTGCTGCTCAATCTCAGCGTTCAGTGGCCCAGCAAGTGGTCGGCTGAGCAACGCGAGCTGCTGGAGCAGCTTCGGAATGCCAGAACGGAAGATCCACGTCACCACTGGCTACAGAGCGCCCGTCTCTGAGGAGGTTCCGGCGGTCGACGCCTACGATCGCTCCTTCGATTCAGGCCTGCTGATGGACCTCACCTACCGCCCGCGCCGCCTGCGCCGATCCCCGGCGCTGCGCGCCATGGTTCGTGAAACAAGTCTGTCTCCTGCAGACTTCATCTACCCCCTGTTTGTGCACGAAGGTGCAGGGGTCGAGCCGATCGGAGCGATGCCTGGCGCCAGCCGCTGGAGTCTGGAACAGCTCACAGGTGAGGTGAAGCGGGCCTGGGATCTCGGTATCCGCTGTGTGGTGCTGTTCCCCAAGGTTGCCGAAGGCCTCAAGACAGAGGACGGTGCCGAGTGTTTCAACGAGAACGGACTGATCCCGCGCGCGATCCGCCAGCTCAAGCAGGAGATCCCTGAGATGGCGATCATGACGGATGTCGCTCTTGATCCCTACTCCTGCGATGGACATGACGGCATCGTCAACGAACAGGGCATCGTTCTGAATGACGAGACGATCGAGCAGCTGTGCAAGCAGGCCGTGATGCAGGCTCGCGCCGGTGCCGATCTCATCGGCCCCAGCGACATGATGGATGGGCGGGTCGGCGCCATCCGTGAAGCGCTTGACGACGAAGGTTTTGAGCATGTGGGCGTGATCAGCTACACCGCCAAATACTCGTCGGCGTATTACGGACCCTTCCGCGAAGCGCTTGATTCAGCACCCCGTGCAGCGGGCAGCAAGCCGATTCCCACCAACAAGGACACCTACCAGATGGATCCGGCCAATGCCAGGGAGGCCATCACCGAGGCTCAGCTCGACGAACAGGAAGGCGCCGACATCATGATGGTGAAACCAGGCCTTGCCTATCTCGACATCATTCATCGGCTGCGCCTGGAGTCGGAGCTTCCCATCGCCGCCTACAACGTCAGCGGTGAGTATTCGATGGTGAAAGCTGCGGCTGAGAGGGGCTGGATCGATGAACGCTCTGTGGTTCTCGAAACGCTGCTCAGCTTCAAACGAGCCGGAGCAGACCTGATCCTCACTTATCACGCCTGTGACGCTGCTGAATGGCTGAAGCAGGGTTGAGTGGCTGGATCAGGACTTGAGAGTCAACCCCGGCCTTTGATCGAATTCAGGATTCGGCCATCGATCAGAGGCAGGCACCTTCAGAATGGACGGGCACATTGAGGCCCCACATGTCTGCGGTACAACGCCTTGGTCATGTCGCCATCCGCGTGAGCGACATGGAACGGGCTGTTGGTTTCTACACCGCTCTCGGCATGCGGATGGTCTGGGAAGCCGACGACTGGTGTTATCTCGAGGCGGGTGACTCACGTGACGGTCTGGCACTGCTCGGCCCCAAATACAAAGCCGCAGGTCCTCATTTCGCGTTCCATTTCCGTGATCGCGCCGAGGTTGATGTGGTGCATGACCGTTTGAAGGCCTCAGGGGTCGCAGTGGGTGGAGTTCATGACCACCGCGACGGCACGGCGTCGTTCTATCTGCGCGACCCGGAGGGCAACTGGCTGGAGATGCTCTACGAGCCGCCTGGGGGGATCCCAACCAATCAGCCTGGAGCCGCTCAGTCCGATTGATGTCCGCTCTTGAGGAAACCCTGGAGCTGCTCGAGTGGCCGCGCCTCTGTCAACATCTCTCCAGCTTCGCCAGCACGCTTCAGGGTCGTCGACACTGTTGCCTTGGTTCACTTCCGGATTCACTGCCTGAAAGTCTGATTCTTCAGGCCAGAACGCAGGAGATGGCCAGTCTGGACGGACTCCTGGACGGTGGCCTGAGCTTCCAGGGGGTGGGTGATCTTGACGTGATTCTGTTGCGTTGCAGCAAGGGAGGTGTTGCCTCCGGTGAAGAGCTGCTCGCAGTGGCCGACACCCTTGGAGCGGCCCGTCGTCTCAGACGGCAGATCGATGATCCTGAACTCAGGCCGGTCTGCACAGCTCTGCTGGTCGATGTGGCCACCTTGCCAGAGCTGGAACAGCGGCTCAAATTTTCCATCGAGGAGGGTGGTCGCATTGCCGATCGCGCCAGTTCGGAGCTCGAGGGACTGCGTCGGCAATGGCAGGAACTTCGTTCTCGTCGTCGCGACAAACTGCAGGATGTGATCCGCCGTTGGTCAGCACACCTTCAGGACACGGTGATCGCTGAGCGGCATGGTCGACCTGTGCTGGCGGTCAAGGCGGGAGCCGGTGGCCAGTGCCCCGGCATGGTTCATGACAGTTCCGCCTCGGGAAGCACAGTCTTTGTTGAGCCCAAGTCGGTCGTCGATCTGGGCAACCGCCTGGCGGATCTCGACGGCAGGATCCGTGAGGAGGAGCAGCGCGTTCTTGCTGAGCTCAGCGCAGCCGTTGCCGATCAGGTCGATGGCCTGTTCGCATTGATGTCGGTGCTGTTACAGCTGGATCTGGCTCTGGCCCGAGGTCGTTACGGGCAGTGGCTCGGTGCTGTTCCCCCACGCCTCGAGGCCACCGGAGAGGCACCGTTCACTCTCCAGAATCTCCGACATCCCCTGCTGGTCTGGCAGGAGAGGAAAGAGCAGGGGCCTTCCGTGGTTCCTGTCAGCGTTGATGTGTCTCCTGATCTGCGTGTTGTCGCGATCACAGGGCCGAACACCGGCGGCAAAACCGTCACGCTCAAGAGTCTTGGCCTTGCAGCTCTGA
>CAYWOE010000077.1:0-5523 GCA_964459855.1 uncultured Synechococcus sp.
CGCAAACACCGGCAACGGCCATCAGTGCGCTGGCATAGACGCCGATCTTCAAAGACCGTCGCTCGATGAGGCGGTCTTCAGGCCGGACAGGCGACATCGACAGACTCCTGCTTTTCTGTTGCTAGCAGCAGATCAGACAGGGCTCTGTCCCTGTAAGCGCCATAGCGACGACGTTTGTCCCTGATCTTTTCAGCCAGTGCGGGCAACAGTCCGAAGTTGGGGGGCATCGGTTGAAATTTGCCTGAAGGGGCCTCACTGATGAAGTGGGTCAGAGCCCCGATCATGCTTGTGGATGGCAGGTCGATCGTCGGTTGGCCAAGGGCCAGACGGGCGGCATTGGTGCCTGCGAGCCAACCACCTGCCACAGCGGCGGCATACCCTTCCGTGCCGGTGATCTGTCCAGCTGCAAGCAGACGCTCCCGACGTCGGAACTGAAGAGTGGGCTGAAGCAGTTCAGGCGCTTCCAGGAATGTGTTGCGATGCATCACGCCGAAACGCACAAACTCAGCCTGTTCAAGGCCGGGAATCATGCGCAGCACCCGTTTCTGTTCGCCCCATTTGAGGTTCGTCTGAAATCCCACCAGATTCCAGAGTCGTCCGTCTCTGTCTTCCTGTCGAAGCTGAACAACTGCGAAGGCACGTCTTGCGCGACGGACGTCGCGATCATTCACATCTCCCCAGCGGGGATCCCAGAGACCGATCGGCTTCAGCGGGCCATACCGCATGGTGTCATCACCGCGGCGGGCAAGTTCCTCGATCGGCAGGCAACCTTCGAAAAAGGTGGCGTTGTTCTTCTCGAAGTCCTTGAGCTGTGCCTGCTCCGCCGAAAGGAGCTCCGCACGAAAAATCTGGTATTGATGCTGATCCATCGGACAATTGATGTAATCCGCATCGCCCTTGTCATAGCGACTGGCACGGAACGCTTTCTCCATATCGATGGTTTCTCCATCGACAATCGGGCTTGCCGCATCAAAGAAGTGGCAGTCATCGCGACCGGTGAAGTCCCGCAGGTCAGCGGCGAGTGACTCGCTTGTGAGCGGTCCTGTGGCCAGAACGGTGATCGTTTCAGCAGGAGGAAGTTCCATCTGTTCACGACGTTCGATCGTGACCAGGGGGTGCTTCTCGAGAGCTGCTGTCAGCGCAGCGCTGTATCGGCCACGATCAACAGCCAGGGCCCCGCCGGCAGGCACCGAGTGTTGATCTGCGGTTCGGATGACCAGCGAACCGAGGCGACGAAGCTCCTCCTGAAGCAGACCGGCGGCACGATCGCTGCTCAGCGCGCCGAAGCTGTTGCTGCAGACCAGTTCGGCGAACTCGGCGCTGTGATGGGCGGGAGATCGCTTGTTCGGTCGCATTTCAACCAGGTTGACGGGAACACCGGCAGAAACGATCTGCCAGGCAGCCTCCGTTCCTGCCAGACCGGCACCAATGACAATGACCGACCTGTCGCTCAAATGTTTTCAGTCAACCGATCTCAACACTATCGATCGATTGACATCAGAATCTGAAGCTCAGACCTCTCCGCGTTTGAGCATCATCTGCAGCTGACCGATGGCGGCTCGGCTGATGTTGTAACCGGCCCAGCCCAGGGCAAGCAGAATTGGAGCGGCCACAACGACGATGCGAAGGTCCATGGTTTCTAGGGATGGTCGTGGGATCCTAATGAACGCAGACGCACTGAAGGATTCAGAAGGTCAGTCCGTTTGGTTTTGCAGCATTTGTGACCAGGCAGCAGCCAGCTGCGCGTAGTGCACAGCGTGCTGTTTCTGCTCGAGCACCGCTGCATCGCTCTGTTCGCGTTTCACCTTGGCGGGGACACCTGCCACCAGGGCACGTGCAGGAACATCGCGTGTCACGACCGCTCCAGCTGCAACAAGAGCTCCCTCCCCAACGGTCACACCATTGAGAACAATGGCTCCGATCCCGATCAGACAACCATCCTCAAGCGTGGCGCCATGAACCACGGCACGATGTCCGATGGTGACATCGGCTCCGATCAGGACAGGGGAACCGGGGTCTCCATGCAGCACAGCACCATCCTGCACATTGCTTCCTGGACCGATCACGATCGGCGACATATCCCCTCTCGCCACGGCGGTCGGCCAGAGACTTGCCCCTGGAGAGATCTCAACATCGCCCATCACCACAGCACTTGGCGCGACCCAGGCGAGAGGATCAATTCTTGGTGAGCATGTGATCAACAGACCCGCAGCGGTCGGATCGTTCATCGGTTCACAACCCGGAACTCACTGAGCTGATTCAAGCGGGTGTGATCCTCCGCTGACCAGCGTCAGACTCACCTTGAATTCTGGTATCTGAGAACAGCAGTTCTCTCAGGAAGCCGTTCTGCGCATGGGCTGCACTCTTGAAGCAGGCCTCTGCCGGCGAAGGCACGAACTGCAGAAGGTGTCTTGGACGATGGATCGCCAGGGTGATACTTTTCACAGGTGCCTCAGGGCACATCCTGCTCCGGAACGATTGCTCCGGCTGAAGGACGGGTCGCTAGCTCAGCGGTAGAGCATCCGGCTTTTAACCGGCTGGTCCTGAGTTCGAATCTCAGGCGACCCATTTCACCGACAGCACCTGATCAGGCCATCATTGGTCAGGACGGTCGATCGCACCGATGAGTAACCAGCTTCGAGTTGCTTATGTCGATGACGATCCACGTCTTCGCAGCCTGATGTCGGAGGAGCTGATTGATGAAGACGTTGAACCTCTGATCTGCAACACAGGGCAGGATCTGCTCGATCTGTTGGATGAGAGACAGATCGATCTGATCTTCCTTGATCTGATGATGCCGGTGATGGACGGAATGACATGCCTGCGACATCTGAAGCAGCGCAACCTGAATGTTCCTGTGCTGGTCGTGACCGCCTTCAATGACGAGAGCAAACGTCAGGAATCACTGGAAAGCGGCGCTACTGATTACATCCTCAAGCCGGATCTGTTTGAACGTCTGCCTGAATTTCTTGATCAGTATCTCATTAACAGACGAAAGAGCGCTGCACAGGAGTAAAAATGGAGACAAGCACCCAGAGCAGTGCTCATGGAAACAGGGATTGGAGAGTTCGTCACATTATTCTTCGTTTATCTGAGCCATTGTTAAGGCGGTGAATTTAAGCCATGAGAAAGCAAGGATGGCATCCATTGCTTGCCTGACTTTTCATTAAAATAAACGGCCAAGGTACGGACCCTAACCTGCAAACCTGCCAATCATCTGAAGGTATGGCCAGCTTCGTTAGTCATCAAATGGGTCGGAATTTCTGCACGACGTAGATCAATGAAATGTCTTAACCAGTCACAAAGAATCAACGACACAACAGAGCAATCATAATATTTAATTAATCAAACCAGATCAAAACCAACATCCCAAACCCGAGTCAGAGTGCTAACAGTAAGAAAACAGATAATAAAAATTCAACACTGTGGAAACTTCTAAGAGCGCAATTGACTTGCAGACAACCATTGGGCATCGAATGAGGCAACGCAGTCTCAAAGGAATCGAATTGCCAAGATATGAAATGTCAGAGGAGGGTCTGGAGGGTGATCTGGCATATCGCCTCATTCACGATCATTTGATGTTGGATGGCAATGCGATGCTCAACCTGGCGACATTTGTGGGGACCTGGATGGAACCAGAGGCTCTGAATTTGATGCGTGAATGTGTCGATAAAAATATGATCGACAAAGATGAATACCCACAAACAGCTGAGCTGGAGAATCGTTGTCTACGCATGCTTGCGAGACTCTGGCATGCTCCGGATCCCGAACACGCCGTTGGAACATCAACAACGGGGTCCAGTGAAGCCTGCATGCTGGGTGGCATGGTTCTGAGATGGCATTGGCGTCAGCGACGTAATGCAGCTGGTTTGGATGATCGTCGACCGAATCTGGTGATGGGAACAAATACACAGATCTGCTGGGATAAGTTCTGCGCCTATTTTGATGTCGAAGCTCGAATGGTTCCGATATCGAGTCGTCACTTGCAAATGACAGCCGAAGCAGCTATTTCTGCCTGTGATGAAAACACCATCGGAGTTGTAGGGGTTCTTGGCAGTACATTTGACGGAAGTTATGAACCGATTGAGGCTATACAGAAAGGGCTTGACCAATTGCAGGAAAGCAAAGGTCTGGATATTCCAATCCATGTTGATGGAGCTTCCGGTGCATTCGTCGCGCCATTCAACAGTCCTGATTTGATGTGGGACTTTCAATTACCTCGAGTGAAATCAATCAACACAAGCGGTCATAAATACGGAGGTGTTGTTCCTGGAGTCGGGTGGGTCATCTGGCGTGAACAGCAGGATCTTCCTGAGGAGCTGAGATTTAACGTCAACTATCTGGGAGGCCAGATGCCCACGATAGGAATGAATTTCTCGCGTCCAGGAGCCCAGATTGTTGCTCAATATTTTAATTTTATCCATCTCGGTCATAGAGGATACTGCCAACGAATGGCTTCACTGGAAAGCACCGCCAGCTACATCGCAGATTCCATCAATGCCATGGCGCCGATGAAGCTCCTGAGTCATCCAAAAGGCCAGCTGCCAGTGTTTGCTGTAACGCTTGAGGAGTCTGTTGATAATTGGACCGTCTTCCAGTTATCGGATCGATTACGAGCACGAGGCTGGCAAGTACCCGCATACACGATGCCAGCTGATTGCGAAGATCTTGCTGTCTTACGCTTTGTCATTCGTGCCGGCTTTACAAGAGATATGGCTGATTTACTGATTCAGGATGTTCAAAATGCTGTTGAGTGGTTCGAAAAACTGGAATCGCCAATGCCTGATCCCAATCGGGAACATCAACCGTTCCATCATTAAGGTTGACGAATTAGCCAACAACGCATGATTAACCGTCACAACTCAGTAGAAGAGTGTTCGATTTAAGCTCGTTCCAGCACTATCTGATGAGACTGCTTGCGATCGGCAACAGTGTTACAGCGCTTGGAGCATTTTTGATGCTGACTCAGGCAATGCCGCGCAGAAAAGTTAATCGGCTGATTTTAATCAGCAGTTTTGCCTGTCTGGTTACACTTTTTTTATTCATATTACTAGGAACACGAATTCTCGATTTTTTTGGAATCAGCGTTGGAGCTTTTCAGATCACAGGGGGACTCCTGTTAGGTCAAATCGGGCTTCATATGCTTAATTCTAATTCAAATAGTTTGGGTAATGAGATCGACGAGGAAATTAAGCAGACTGAACGACTGAGCGATTCAGAGTTTTACTCAACAGCCGTTGTACCGATTGCTATTCCACTGACCGTTGGGGGCGCCACACTCTCTGCTGTGGTCCTGTTTTCAGAAACAGCGACACGTACTAACAGCCTGATTGATCTCTATGCAGCCGTGATTGTTCTGGTCTTGGTGAACTACATAATTTTCAGATTCAGCAGTAAAATTATGGCTTTCCTTGGATCAATGGGGGTTGTAATATTCATCAAAATCATGGGGCTATTCACACTATCAATTGGCATCCAATTTCTCGCACAGGGAATTGGTTCATTTTACTTGAAATATCGTGA
>CAYWOE010000078.1:0-5523 GCA_964459855.1 uncultured Synechococcus sp.
AGGCAGAGCAGACAATCCTGCAGATTTTTTTCCTCAGCGACGACAACCCCCAGCCGCCACGTCTTCACCGACCGCAATTGCGCAGTGACCTTGAGATTCAGACCGTGGTGGCAAGCGATACGACGAGTGGGGCACACCTGCCAGAAGCGAAGATCCTGCGCCAGCGACCCTCGCTGCCACTTGATCGCAGCCTCCTTGAGCAGCCAGCGATTCAGGAACTCCTGACGCAGCTGTTCCCCCTTCAGATCCCTGAGTTCAATCTGCTCAGGCCGCGTGAAGAAACGATGAATCAACGCGAAGGCTGAGGGAATGGCTCGGTCGCAGCGCTCCAGGTCAACGCCGATGGGCTGCTGAGACCACCCCAGCAGACATGCATCAGCACAGTGACTGAGACTCACATACCCCCAGCCGCTCTGGAGTTGCGGCGGAGCGCCCGGTGGAGCCTCGAGCGGCACCTGCAGAGGCTGAACACCATGTTTTCCGGCCAGACAACTGCGCATCCAGCTTCGAGAAGCCAGAAACCGCTGCGAACGGGACGGCGTCAGCTCTGCAGCCCAGCCTCGCTCCTGGCTTGTCACAGCGATTGGCTCAAGTGGTGCCTCAGACCTGATCTGCCACATCCACAACGCCGTTACGCTGCCGCCGACAGTTCGGCAATCCATGACTCTGCAGATCGGCGATCCCGCCCCTGACTTCACACTTCCAGATGAGAACGGCGAGCCACTGACACTCTCATCACTGAAAGGTCAGCGGGTGGTGATCTATTTCTATCCGAAGGACGCCACCCCTGGCTGCACCAAGGAGGCATGCAACTTCCGCGACCGCTGGAACGAGTTCAAAACTCATGGCATCAGGGTTCTGGGTATCAGCAAGGACAACGCCGCATCGCACACCCGCTTCATCGCCAAGCAGGAACTGCCCTTCACACTGCTCACCGATGAAGAGCCCTGTGCGGTGGCCAGCAGTTACGAGAGTTACGGCCTGAAGAAATTCATGGGCCGTGAATTCATGGGCATGATGCGTCACACCTTCGTGGTGAACGCAGAGGGAAATCTGGAATTGATCTACAGAAAGGTCAAGGCCGATTCCATGGCGGATCAGCTGCTGAGCGATCTTGGTCTGGGCTGACCAGTTTCACGAGTGACTGCATCACAAGATCAGGGGCTTGGTTGACCTCCAGCCCCTGTTCCAGCAGAGCTGACGCCAGAAGCATGGCGTCTCCTCCACAGAGCCAGAGCGGAGAGGGGTCGAGTTCCTGGGCTCGGATGATCAGACCCACGAGACTTTCGACCACTCCCCGGCGCATGGCCTCAAAGGAATCCCTTGGAAATGGTTCTCCATCACTCGCAGGCTGCTCCTCAGCATCAGAGCCCGGCAGCGCCTGCGTGCCCTCCGCCATGGCCCGCAACTGCAGCCTCAATCCGGCTGCAAGCCAGCCGCCCTTGAACCCGCCGTCTGCGCTCACCCGCGTGACGCTGAGAACGGTGCCGGCATCGACAACCATCTGAGAGCCCCCCTGTTTCGCCTGGATCCAGGCGCCCCATGCCGCCAGAGCCCTGTCAATGCCAAGCCATGGCGGCACATCTCCGAGTGGAATCGCATCGAGACCAAGACGCCGGTCAGGCCTGAGCGCAGGATGATCAGGCACACGCCCAACCGCAGCCCAGACGCTGATCGGAGCAGGGAAAGCCAATGCTGAGGGCTCAGGCTGTGAATGGCTGTAGCTCCATCTACCGCTTTGCGATCGCTCTGCCCAGTGCCAGCGACTGTTGCCGATCAGCAGACAACGCTGCTCAGGCCCCATGGTCAGATGCCATCGCCCATCACACCGGGCACGTGGATTCCACACTCCTGGCGCTGGCCTCCGAATCGAGTGTTCCGACCCTCGGATGCAAGACCGTCTGGAGCACTGGAATGCCAGTCACCAACAGTGGAATATCCCTGATCAAAAAGTGGATGCTGAGGCAGATCGTGCTCCTGCATGTAATAGAAAACATCGCGCTTGGTCCACCCCAGCAGAGGACGGAGAGAAAGGCGATCACGGATCGGATCGATCACCGTCATGGTGTTGCGCAGCTCTGTCTGACCGCGACGCACCCCACTGGCCCAGCAGCTGACGTTGAGCCCACTCAGGGCCTCCTCAAGAGGTTCCACCTTGCGAAGACGCAGATACAGATCCATATCCTCCTCGCGATCACTCTCCCAGAGCCTTCCATGAAGTGCTTCCATGCGCGCGGGAGACATGGAGGACTGGGCCACAACAAGCCTGGTGCCCAGTCGTGCGCAGAGCGTGTCGGCGTAGCGATAGGTCTCCGCAGGCAGATAACCGGTATCCACCCAGATCACAGGCACGGTCTGCGCTGCGGAGAGGCGACTGAGCATGTGCAGCAACACCGACGACTGGATGCCGAAGCTGGTGGTCATGGCAAAGCCTGAACCGAAGCGGTTCACCGCCCACTGCAGACATTGCAGGGGTTCCATCGGCTGCAGCTGTGCCCGCAGGGCTTCAAGACCGGAATCCACCGACTCCGAATCCACACCGCCTGCGGTGCCGATCATGTCTCTGGTGCCCTGGCTCATGGGACCCATCCTCCAATGCCGAGGTGACCACAGGTCTGCCTATGGTTTCAAAACGCTTCAGAGATTGCCTTGACTCCCCCTGCCAGCGGGCAAGTTCAGCCGATCGTGGTGATCGGCGGTGGATTCGCCGGATTGTCAACGGCGCTTGCGATCAGTCGATTGCATCCCAGGCCACCGGTGGTGCTGATCGAACCCCGCGACCGCTTCGTGTTCGTTCCCCTGCTCTACGAACTCATGAGCGGAGAGCTCAAGGGATGGGAGGTGGCGCCTGACTACGCATCCCTGCTTCAGGGGCGTGGAATCAGTCATCTGCAGGATCGCGTGAGTTCCGTTGACTTCGAGTCCAGGAACGTCATCACAGCCTCGGGACAATCACTGCACTACAGCCAGCTGGTGATGGCCACAGGTGCACAACCCGACGACTTCGGAATTCCCGGAGTGCGCGAGAACGCACTGAACTTCCACACTCTCACCGATCTGCAACCTCTTCAGGAACGACTTGAGGAGCTGCGAAGGCGCCCGTCCGGCAACGGCTCCCTGGTCATTGCCGGTGCCGGCGCCACTGGCGTCGAACTGGCCTGCAAGGTCGTTGATCTGCTCAACGGTGCCGCCAGTGTGCAGCTCATTGAGCTTGGTGATCAGATCCTGCCGAGATCGAAAGCCTTCAACAGGGAACAGGCCGAAAAAGCACTGCGCAAACGTGGCGTCATCATCCACCTCAACACCAGAGTTGAGTCGGTGTCAGCAACCTCCGTGAAGCTCAGCGGACAGGAAGGCAGCCATGAGCTGCAGCATGACGGACTGGTGTGGACCGCGGGCAGCCGTCCCACACTTCCTGACCTTTCCCCAGACATGGAGCTCCACAGAGGGCGCGTGCCCGTGACGGCAGCGCTGCGTCTGTCGGCTTATCCGGATGTTCTGGCTCTCGGAGACATCGCCGTTGATCCCCATGGGGATGAACTGACAAGCTGGCCTCATTCAGCTCAGGCAGCCATTCAGCAGGGACAGTTTGCCGCCAGTGAGCTGCAGGCGAAGCTCCGAAACGCGGATTCCAAGGCTTTCACCTTCAAGGACCTGGGCGAAATGCTCAGCCTCGGTATCGGCGATGCGACCATCACCGGTCTGGGCCTGACCCTTGCTGGCCCTCTGGCGTTCAAGCTGCGACGGCTCACCTACCTGACGCGTCTGCCAGGGCTTTCGCTGGGGCTTCGCGCCGCCGGAGCCTGGCTGGTCAGTCCTTGAGACAGGCTCACCTGGCTGGAAGAACCAGAGGGCTGCGCCCATCCCAGCTCAAGCAGCTGGAGCGCCTCAGCCACCGTCGCCATCCCGACGGATCCGGCGCTGATGTCTTCACACTGGAGCGGGTTGCCGAACTGGCCCAGAAACTGGATGAGACCCTGCATCTGCTGATTGACGACAGGGGCGTCTGTCGCCTGCTCTGGGTTGGCCCCCTGGGAGAATCCGACCGACTGGACCGCCATCTTCAGGGAGGGTCAAGGCGTCGCCCAAGGCAATGGCGTCTGATCAGCGCCCTGCAGGGACATCGTTCGCCTGATCTCGCGCCTGAAGGACGCGATGCTGTCATCGCGCTGGATGTGCTGCCCGAGTCATGGCTGCGATATCAGGCCGCGGTCTCTCGCAGCGGGACCCGCAGCGGTGCCCTCTGGAATCCAGACCCCAGGTCGGACTGTGGCTGGAGTTGCGGTGAAACAGGGGATCTGACGATGCTCAGCAACTGCACGTCCAGTGCCGGACATGCAGGCCCACCCTGCGAACCGATCGAGGCAGCTCAAGGGGACAGTGCAACGGTGGAGCAGGTGCTGCTGCTCACTCTCACCGGAACGGATCCAGCCAGGAACGAGCGCGAACTGGCCGAGCTTGAGGGACTGACTCGCAGTGCCGGGGCCAGAACGGTTGCGGTCTGCCGCCAGCGTCAGGGACAGATCAATCCGCAGACCCTCTGGGGCACCGGCAAGCTGCAGGAGGCCGCCCTGGAAATCCGCAGGCATGGCGCCACGCTTGTGATCACCGACCGAGAGCTCACCCCTGTTCAGGCCAGAAACCTGGAGCGATTACTGGACAGCCCTGTGATGGATCGCAGCGAGCTCATCCTTGACATCTTTGCCCAGCGGGCCTCGAGCGCTGCCGGGCGCCTTCAGGTGGAACTGGCCCAGCTTCGCTACAGACTGCCTCGACTGGCCGGCCGGGGGCTGAGTCTGTCTCGGCAGGGAGGCGGCATCGGCACCCGCGGCCCGGGAGAAACGCAGCTTGAAAAAGACAGACGTGCCATCAGCAGACGGATCGAACACCTGGGACGGGAACTGCAGCAGCTCGGTGCCCATCGAGCCCGACTGAGGGAGCGACGCCGTGAACTGCCTGGCGTCGCACTGGTTGGGTACACCAATGCCGGCAAGTCGTCGCTGCTGAATGCACTCTGTGATCGCGCCCCCGGAGGCCCGGTTCAGGCGGAGAACATCCTGTTCGCAACCCTGGATCCCACCACACGCAGGCTCTGTTTTCCGAGAGCGGGTGCAGCACCCCGTGAACTGTTGATCACTGACACCGTGGGCTTCATCCGCGAACTCCCGGCTCCACTGATGCAGGCCTTCATGGCCACGCTCGAGGAGACACGCAATGCGGACCGACTGCTGCTGGTGGTGGATCTCGGGGATCCCGACTGGCAGGGACAGCTCAAAGCCGTTCACGCCATCCTCGACGGTCTGGGCTGTGAGCAACCCAGACAGGTGCTGGCCAATCAGATCGACCGCTGCCAGGCCAGCGCTCTGAAGCGCATCCGTGAACTGGAGCCTGAAGCCATTTACCTGTCCGCCACCCAGGGGACAGGCCTGAAGGGTCTGCGAACATGGCTGAAACAGACGTTCTGGGAACCGGAAGACGCACCCCCCAATGGTTGAGCTCGGTGTCGCTCTGCAGAACGGAGAC
>CAYWOE010000079.1:0-5508 GCA_964459855.1 uncultured Synechococcus sp.
TGATCTGAACGAATCTCACTTCGCGTCCATCCAGTTGTCACCGAGGCCGGTTTCAGCCACCAGGGGCACGTTCAGTGTCACAGCATTTTCCATGGTGTTGACGACCAGCTTCTGAACTGAGTCCATGGCTTCCGGATCCACTTCGAGCACCAACTCGTCGTGCACCTGCAGAAGCAGCCGTGCCGGTAGACCTTGCTGTTCGATCGCAGCCTGCAGCTGGATCATGGCGAGTTTGATGATGTCGGCACTGGATCCCTGGATAGGGGCATTGGCGGCGGCACGCAATTGCTGAGCCTCCATTCCGCCTCGACGGGCAACATCCAGATCGATCTCCATCGGATCCTTGCCCAGCAGACGGCCCAGACCGTTGCGATCGAAATGGAAAGGGCGGCGTCTGCCCATGATCGTTTCCACGTAACCGCGACTGAGGGCCAGCCGTTCCTGCAGCTCAAGAAACGCGAACACCTTGGGATAGCGCTCCCGGTAACGCTGCAGGAAGTCCTTGGCTTCCCCCTGACTGACGCCGGTCTCCCTCGCGAAGCGCTGGGCACCCATGCCGTAGATCACGCCGAAGTTGATGGTTTTTCCAAGACGGCGTTCATCGCCGTTCACTTCATCCTTGTCGAGCAGCAGTCGTGCCGTCAGGGCATGAACGTCGTCTCCTTTTCGGTAAGCCTGCTGCAGCACCTCTTCACCGGAGAGATGGGTGAGGATGCGCAATTCGATCTGTGAATAATCCGCGCTGAGCAGTGTCCAGTTCTCCTGGGGCAGGAAGGCCTTGCGGATGCGGCGGCTGTAGTCCGTGCGAACAGGGATGTTCTGCAGGTTGGGATTGCTGCTGCTCAACCGGCCGGTGGCCGTCACCGCCTGGTTGAAATCGGTGTGTACTCTGCCGGTTTCGGCTTCCACCAGCTGCGGCAGAGCATCCACATAGGTGCTTTTGAGTTTGCTCAGCACCCTGTGCTCGAGAACCAGGGGCACCACGGGGTGATCTCCTTCGAGTTTTTCCAGAACCGTGGCGTCAGTGCTGTATCCGGTCTTGGTCCGCCGCGATTTCTTACGGTCGAGGCCGAGGGTATTGAACAGCAGCTCGCCGAGTTGTTTGGGAGAGGCGAGGTTGAAATCGGTTCCTGCAGCCTCTTTGGCGTCTTTTTCAAGCCGCTGCAGAGTGTCACCCATCTCGGTTGACAAGGCACTGAGGTAAGGCAGGTCAATGCGGATGCCGGTGGCTTCCATCAAGGCCAGCACCGGTTCCAGCGGCAGTTCCACGTTGTCCAGCAGACTTGGCAGCCTCTCTCCGGCAGCCTTCAGCTGTTCACGCAGATCGATGGCCAGTCGACGCGTGAGATGAACGTCCATGCCGCAGTACAAGGCTGCATGGCCAAGGTCCACTTCAGCGAAGCAGCTCGCCTTGCCGTCCTTGGGCTTGCCCACCAGATCGGTGAACAGGGTGGGGGTGATCCCATACATTCTTTCCGCCATCGCATCCAGACCATGCTTGGCAGCGGCATCCCTCAGGTAATCAGCCAGCAGCGTGTCCATCGTCACGCCAGCCAGCGGCAGACCATGGCGCAACAGGATCAGGCGGTCGTATTTCGCGTTCTGCAAGGCTTTCGGGTGCTTCGGACTGGCCAGCCAGCCGGCCATCTGCTCCAGCACCGTTTCCAGAGGAAGCTGCGCCACAGTCGCAGTCGGATCCGGTGTTGGTTGCTCCGCGACTCGATGACCCACGGGGATATAGGCAAGCTCCTCAAGGCCAGGACCCCAGCAGACGCCGATGCCCACCAGCTGTGCCTTGAATGGGTTGAGATCAGTGGTTTCGGTATCGAGCGCCACTGGAGCAGCGGGGTCGGTGCAGGTCTGCAGCCGTTGCATCAGCTCCTGCAGGTCCTTGGCGCTGTTGATCAGCTGCGGCTTCAGATCCGGCTTGGATGCGGTTGAGTGCTGATCAACGGCGTCGGATAAGTCCGCTGCGTTGGCATGGGAGTCCTGCCTTCGCTTGGAGGCGGCCGGGCCTTGCGCTGCTGTTGTCTCCAGCAGGTGGCTGTTCGCTGTCAGGCCCCCGCTGGAGAAGGTGGCGATGAATCCCGGCACCTGGCGCACCAGGCTGTTGAGTTCCAGATCCTTGAGCTGGGCTTCGAGGCCGTCGCCGTCCACGGGGCCGAGTTCCAGAACCGGTTCTTCGGGCAGAGGGATATCCACGAGGATCTCAGCCAGTTGTCTCGAGAGATAGGCGTTGTCTCTGTCGGCGCTGAGTTTTCCTTTCAGCGCTCCTTTCAAAGCCCCTCTGCTGGCCTTGGGGCCCTCCGCCTCGACCTCGCCCAGAACCCTGTAGATGCCATCCAGATCTGCATTCTCCTTGAGCAGATTGATGGCGGTTTTCGGGCCGACGCCTCTGACACCCGGGATGTTGTCCGAACTGTCTCCGGTGAGCGCCTTGAGATCCACCACCTTGTCGGGCATCACACCGAGCTTGCCCTGAACACCGGCCTCATCGATCAGGGTGGGACCGCTGCTCTTGGCGTAGGGACCTCCTCCCATGTACATGACGGCAATGTCCCGCCGGTCATCCACCAGCTGGAACAGATCGCGGTCGCCACTCAGGATTCTCACCCTCCATCCAGAGGACGCGGCTCTGTTGGCCAGGGTGCCGAGCACGTCGTCGGCTTCGTAACCCGGGGCCAGACACAGAGGCAGCTGCAGTTGATTGCGCAGGATCAGCTGCAGCTGATCGAGATCCTGGAAAAACACGTCCGGTGCCACATCCCGGTGCGCCTTGTAATTGGGGTCGGCCTTGTGTCGGAAGGTGGGCTCGGCGGTGTCAAAGGCGATCGCCACGCCCTCGGGTTTCAGCCCCTTGCAGTTGTCCAGCAGTGCCTTGAGAAATCCATAGGTCACGCTGGTCGGGCGACCGTCCTTGGTGGCCAGCCCTCCCTCACCTCCCTTGCTGAAGGCGTAGAAGCTCCGGAAGGCCAGGGAATGGCCATCCACAAGCAGCAGCAGGGGTTTCTCCTTGATGTCAGGCATGGATGAGGGCAGGTCCTGGCTCGGTCAGTCGCGCTGTTTCGCCCAGGGCGGCAGGTCAATGAACACTCGAGTGCCGGGTGTCACACCGGAGAGAATGGCACTCTTGTCGCCGCTGCTGGCACCAAGCTCCACAGGCTGGAATGTGGGCTCATCGCCCTTGCCGACAAGCAGAACGCCCGACTGCCCCTTCTCCGTCACGATCGCCACAGTGGGGACCAGGGTGCTCGCTGCGGTTCGGCCGGTCTGGAAGTTCACGTCCGCCGTCATCCCGATGCGCAGCGTGGGTGGAGGATCGATCAGCGTGAGTTCCACCTCAAAAGAGATCACGTTGTCTGTTTTGAGTGCGCGGGGTGCGATGTCGCGGACTCTCGCCGGGAAAAGCTGATCGGGAAAGGAATCGACGCGAACAGTGGCCTCCTGCCCAACACGGATGCGGCCGATGTCGCTCTCGGGAACCTTGGCGGCAACCTCCAGTCCTTCCGAAAGCTCCACCAGTGTTGAGCTGGTGGCGCCGGCACTGGTGGACGCTGCGGTGGTCGGGGTGACGAAGGATCCCGGTTCGGCGAATCGCTCGGTGATCACGCCGCCGAAGGGCGCGCGAATCAGCAGTTCACTGCCTTCAACGCGGAGCTTTTTGGTGCGCTCCTGAGCAGCATTCAGAGCTGCCTTGCTGCTGATGTAAGCGCCCAGGAACCCATCGAGGTCCTTGGCGGAGATGGCGCCATCTTCAACCAGCTGCCGGTGACGCAGATAGTCAGCGCGTTTGGTGGCGAAGTCGGCCTGCTTTTCGCGTTCGAGCGCGGCCTGTTCATTGATCCGGTTGTCGAAATCGCCTCTGTCCATGCGGCCCAGCACCTGGCCTTTGGCCACAACATCGCCTTCATCAACGTCGAGGGATTCCACCAATCCAGCACGCTTCGGGCTCACATTCACCCTGCGGATGGCTTCCAGTTCACCACTGGCTGTGATCACACCGGGAAGTGATCCACGTTCAGCCTTCACTGTGTAGTCAGCCAGCTGACGTGAACGACCTGACCAGGGGCCGTTGGTCCAGATCACGCCGGCTGTCGCCAGAAGAACGGCGGCGGCTCCGGCACCCATCAAACGCCGACGCCGGCGTTTGATGCCGCTCAGGCGACCCAGGGCCTTCAACGCTTCGCTCGTGGCCCCTGCAGGGGGCTGACTTTGTCGGCTGCCCATGGCCACTGGAACATCATTCGTAACCATTCTCACCCGTGGGCGCTGAAACCGTGTTTCAAACAGTCGGTCTCACGACACCTCTGCCGATAGATTCCACGCCATGCTCAAAGCCGGAATAGTTGGTTTGCCCAACGTGGGCAAATCCACCCTCTTCAATGCCCTGGTGGCCAACGCCCAGGCCCAGGCAGCCAACTTCCCCTTCTGCACGATCGAACCGAATGTCGGAACGGTGGCTGTTCCCGACGTGCGGTTGGATCAGCTGACGCAGCTCAGCAGCAGCGCCGAGACCATTCCCACCCGAATGGAGTTCGTCGACATCGCCGGGCTGGTGAAGGGCGCCAGTCAGGGAGAGGGCCTTGGCAACAAGTTTCTGGCCAACATCCGCGAGGTCGACGCCATCGTTCATGTGGTCCGTTGCTTTGAGGATGACGATGTGATCCACGTTTCCGGTTCGGTCGGCCCCGTGCGTGATGCGGAGGTGATCAACCTGGAGCTCGGCCTTGCGGATCTCGCCCAGATTGAGAAACGGCGCGAGCGTTTGAAGAAGCAGATGCGAACAAGCAAGGAGGCTCAGGCGGAAGATGAAGCGCTCGGGCGCATCCAGGAGGTGCTGGAGCAGGGAGGAGCCGCCCGCAGCGTTCAGCTCAGTGCGGAAGAAGCGCTGATGATCAAACCCCTGGGGCTGTTGACGGCAAAGCCGATCATCTACGCCACCAATGTGAGCGAAGACGACCTTGCCGCTGGCAACGATTTCTGCGAGGAGGTGGTTGCTCTGGCTGAACGGGAAGGTGCTGAGACTGTGCGCATCTCCGCTCAGGTGGAAGCGGAACTGGTCGAGCTGGGCGAGGACGAGCGCAGGGATTACCTCGATGGACTGGGGGTGAATGAAGGTGGACTGAAAAGTCTGATTCGTGCCAGCTATCGCCTGCTGGGATTGCGCACCTACTTCACGACCGGTGATAAGGAAACGCGCGCCTGGACATTCAGAGCCGGAATGACTGCTCCCCAGGCGGCAGGGGTCATCCATACCGATTTCGAGCGGGGATTCATCCGGGCTCAGACCATCGGCTGCGAGAAATTGCTGGAGGCAGGATCGCTGTCAGAAGCTCGCAGTAAAGGATGGTTGCGTAGCGAGGGCAAAGACTACGAGGTTGAGGAAGGCGATGTAATGGAATTTTTATTCAACGTTTAAATGTGTAGTGAGGAAGTCTGTTGTTCTGCTGTCTTTCAGAAGTATCTCATGATTGATGAGATCAGAGCCTTTGTTTGATATGTGGATAA
>CAYWOE010000080.1:0-5478 GCA_964459855.1 uncultured Synechococcus sp.
ATCTGATCGGTGTTTTCAGAAGGATGAATGGTGCAGGTGGCATACACCAGGCGCCCCCCAGGGGCCAGTAACGGTTGCAGTCCATCGAGAAGGCTGACCTGCAGCTCCAGCAACTCGGCCACCGACTGCTCCGTGACTCGCCAACGGGCATCGGGATGACGGGCCAGCGTCCCCAGGCCCGAGCAGGGTGCATCGACAAGAATCCGGTCAAATCTGCGCCGCCACTCAGGTCGCTCCTGACCGAGCTGCGAGGCATCGGCAGCCAGGGCCTGGATGCTGCTGCAACCCAGCCTCGACGCATTGGCCGCCACACGCTGCAGTCGACCGGGCGAACGATCCACCGCCCAGATCTCTCCCTCATCCCCCATCAGTTCAGCCAGATGGGTGGCTTTGCCACCCGGAGCAGCGCAGGCATCCAGCACCCTCTGGCCAGGAGATGGATCCAGAAGCGGCGCAACCCACTGAGCCGCACGATCCTGAACGCACCAATCCCCCTCATCAAAACCGGGCCACTGCCGCAGATCGCCTGCCGGCTCGAGCACCTGGAGACCCTGCGGACAGCCTGAGATCGGAGCTGTTGCGATTCCGTGTTCAGCGAGACGTCCTGCCACCTGATCCGGCGCCGAGCGCAGACGATTGACGCGCAGGTCGAGAGGCGGAACCTGATTGAAGGCTCTGGCAATGCTCTCAGCCTTCTCCTGACCGCACCAGCCAAGCAACTTGCGACTGAGCCACAGCGGCAGCGACTGTTGCTGAGCCAGTGCCGCAGCAGGCTCTTCAGGCAGCGTCAACGCCTCACCGGCCTCATGGACGCGCAAAGCTGAACGCAGCAATCCATTCACCACCGGCGCCAGGCGCACCAGCTTTCCCTGCTTGGCCAGTTCAACGGTGGTGTTCACAGCAGCGGAGGCAGGAACCCGCTCCATGCGCAGCAGCTGGTAGAGACCGATGTGCAGAAGCCAGCGCAGATGCGGCGGTTGCTTGTTGGCTGGAACCTTGCCGAGGCGGTCCAGCCAGCCATCGAGCCACTGACGCCAGCGGATGGCCCCGTAAGACAGCTCCGTGACGAATCCCCGATCAACCGCTGCAAGTGAGCGGCGACGCAGAGCGCGCTCGAGGGCCACATCCGCGTAAGCCCCAGCCGCAACTGCCTCAAGGACGTCCCAGGCAACGCGACGGGAGAGCAGTGCATCCCGTGTAGAGGGCGCAGCAGGTTGAGCCATACACGGGCTTCGCTGGATTCAATCATCCGCCAGCAGCACTCTGAATGAAACCCCTGTGAAGTGATGACGGGCCACCCAGGAGAGTTCGTCAGGTGCACCGGGCAACCCAGCGCCTGCAAACAGGAAGACACACAATTTAATCAATTATGTGTACAAATTTCAAGCAATATGGAGTTTATTTGAGAACATTAAAGAACTAATTGCATCCATCATAATTCGCGCCGGGATTCTCTTTGATACCAGGATCACGCTCAAAATTTGCCATGCTGTCATCCACCTCGATCGCGAAACAATTTGGAGGTGAGCGTGAAACAGAACAACCGATCACTCTGCGCGCAGGCCATCAAGGTTCCACCGAATCCGCAGAGGTTGAAAGCGCAATCGACTGCGCCTACAGGCATGTGTATGGCAACGGCCATGTCATGGACCATGAACGTTCCATCTCCCTGGAGGCCGAATTACGCGACGGGCGTCTCACGATCCGGGAGTTCATCCGCGGTCTCGCCAAGTCGGACTTCTATCGCAGAAATTTCTACGATTCCTGTTCTCCCCAGAGAACGATTGAACTGGATTTCAAACACCTTTTAGGCAGACCACCCCATGACCAGGGCGAAGTCTCCGAATGCATTCAGATTCAGGCTTCCCAAGGTCATGATGCACTTGTGGATTCCCTGATTGATTCAGAGGAATACAACAAGGCCTTTGGAGAGCACGGAGTCCCATTCATGCGTTCCTGGCAGTCCCAGCCGGGATCGGCTCAGTCAGCCTTCAATCACACAGCCGCCGTCTCGCTGGGCTACGCCTTCAGCGACAAGGCAATCGGCACAAGCTCGAGGCTCGGCGATCAACTCGCCTCAGGCAGAGCAAGCAGCATCGCTTTTCCCACCTCCGCAGATGTTCAGTGGATGCGCATCTCCAGCCGCTGGAGAGGCAATCAGCCGCCGCGATGGGCCACCCGATTCGGGACTGTGTTCGTGGTGGCTGGAGTGATTGAGGTCACCCGACTGGCGGTGACCGTGGCTTACAGCGCCCTGAGCAGCTGAGCCATCCCAGCGAGCTGCCTCTCATCGGGTGACCACAGAAACCGCTTGAGGGGCAAATGTCCGTTGAGGTCGACCGGAATCCCCTCTGCAATCAGCAGTTCACGCTGCAACCAGTCGGATCCTTCACGACTGAGGCTCATGGAAATGCGCCCCTGTGCATTCACCACACGCTGCCAGGGGATGCTTGAAGGCAGCTGCACACGGCGAAGGGCCCAACCCACCTGACGGGCGCAGCCATAGGCACCGATCCAGTCGGCGACCTGGCCATAGGTCGCAAGGCGACCGCGTGGAATCAATCCAACAACAGCCCTCACGCGCTGATCAAACGAACTGCGCTGAGGTGCAGTCATCAGCCCCCATCCACCTGACAACCAATCAGAGCACCGGCAGCACCACCCAGAGGCATCCCGATCCAGCGGCCATTGCCACGGGACAGCGCAGCACCGAGACCGACTCCAAGCAGCCCACCAATCACGCTGCCCTCAACACAACTGTTGGTGTCGGCGTTCGGCTGGCCCCATGCAGCCGGCTGAGCGGAAATGTCGGGTCGGTACAGATATCCGCGGTTGTCATACCGGTCATCGTCGTAGGCCAGCAGCGGAGTGGCCGTCAGTGGCAGCAGCACAGCAAGGCTCAGCGCCGCTGAAAGGCTCGCGCGAACAGGTCTCTTCATGATGGCGTCACGGAGGGGCAGTTCCATCCTGTTGAAACGCCGCCGGCAAAACGTGACTGAACCGGGCAGACCCTGCATCCAGATATGACTGGTTAAGGACGTTCAGCAATCCTTCTCGCCCAACTTCCATCAGAAGTCTTCGATCCAGACCCGTTGACCATGCATCGCGGACCCAGCGTTTACGCGCTGACGGACTCAGAAATCCTGCAGATCCTTGCGGCCTTGCCCGACACCACCATGGGACGCCGCTATGCATTCGCATTCCAGCTGATGGCCAGCTACGGCCTCAAAGCGGCTGAATTGCGCTATCTGCAGGTGCGCAATCACGACACAGAGCTCTGGCTCCGCGCAGGGAGACTCGACACAGACAACCGTCTGCACAGCAAACAACCCTGCAGGCTTGAGGCACTGAGGGTCCTGGATCTCGACGGCATCCCTCAGCAATGGGATCTGGTGGGTCGCGTCGCTCTTGGGGAACGACTACCACCGATCGGCTCGGATTCAGAAGCGGAGCGGCAGCTGGAGTCGTACCTGCAGGAGAAGCCTGTCTGGCGAATCATTCAGAGCAATGCCGCCCAATCAGGACAACAGGCTGTTGTTGACAGCTTCAGGCTGCGCTACGCCCGGGCAGGCACCAACCTGCGCAGCTCAGATGCGCCTCCTTAGTCGCAGCAATCGACCATCACTTTCCAGCTCAGCTGATTCCTCAGCAGCGGATCAGTCCCGAATCGCTGAGCCACAACCGGCAGGCATAATCAACAGGATTGTCAAGGCAACAACAATGTCGGAACCCAGCAATATCCAGAAGATTGAGTTGATCAACTACAAAAATGAATCCGGCACCGAACTGCTTGGGCTTGGAATCGAGCTTGCCGATGATCCCAACGGCGGCATCCAGGTGCGTGTGATCATGGACCCTCAGGTGATCAGCGGTGTAACGGTCACGCCTTTGCAACAGAAAGGATGCTGCGGATAATTATTCAATCTGCACCTCACCAATTGCGCTTTAAATTATTGTTAAAGATCACAATATCTACGCCGACTTCCAGGAACATACAGATCAACAACTCAAAACCAAACAAACCAATCAGACATCTCTGAAAGAGAAACAGTTTCCGCAGGAGGAAACATCAATCGTCTTTCCGGAAAGAAAAAACCCTCCCCCCGAGAGTGATTCCTGATAGTCGATCACGATCCCGGAAAACAACTTGACCTGCTCCGCGCTGGAGTAAAGCGTCACTCCCGATTCCCTGGAGATCGGTTCACCGGAATTGCGACCGGCCTTGAACACAATCGCGTAGTCAGAGCAGCCGCCGGAAACGAGTTCAGCGTGCATTTCACCAGGGATGCCTGCCACAGCGGATTGACGCATCAGCTCCAAAGCCGCAGTGGACGTCAAGATCGTTCCCATCCGAGATCCCCTGATTCGAGTAGAGCTACCAGCTGAAAGCAGCCTCAACGAGCGCTCATGACAGCTGCCTTTGTAGCAAATGCACTGCTTTCTGAGCAGGACGCCGCAGGCGGCTTGCATGCAAATCTGAGCAGTGCCCCTCTGGCTGCTCAGAGGTTGTCGCACCTGCAGCGATCTCAGCAATGCCGATTCTTCCCCGCCGATTTCAGCGTCTGAAGCAGGTCCTGAACTGCCGCATGTCGGATCTGACCGTGCTGGTGGAGCATGTGGAAAAGCCTCACAATCTTTCCGCCATCCTGCGCAGCTGCGACGCCGTTGGGGTTCTCGAAGCGCATGCAGTCAGCTTCAGCGGCAGGCCACGCACCTTCAACAGCACCGCCCAGGGGAGCCAGCGCTGGGTGCCCATGCGTGACCATGCCGACATCAGCAGTGCCGTGCGCCAGCTCAGAGATCACGGTTTTCGGCTGTATGGCACCAACCTCGGCGTGAATGCATGTGATTACCGCGAGTGCGACTTCACCGGCCCCAGCGCCTTCGTTCTCGGCGCCGAGAAATGGGGGCTGACCGAGGAGGCCACCGCCTTGATGGATCAGGCGATCTTCATCCCGATGCGAGGCATGGTGCAGTCGCTGAACGTGTCAGTGGCCACTGCCACGCTGTTGTTTGAAGCGCTGAGACAGCGTGAGGCCGCTGGTCTGGCACCGAAAAGCGGTGAGGGGATCCCTCCGGAGCGGTACGACGATCTGTTGTTTGAGTGGTGCTACCCCGACGTGGCTGAATGGTGCCGAGAGCAGGGTCGCCGCTATCCCTCTCTCACCGAGAGCGGAGAAATTCTTGAGCAACTGCCGCGCACGCAGAGGCTGCGCTGCTGACTCCCGGCAGAAACCGGCGTCGTGGATCAGAACGGCATCAGCACATCCTTGCTGCCCTGCCTGCGCTCCATCACCGGGTGATTCTGGCGAGCAGCCGGCAGTCTCAAGGCAAACACCAGAGCAAGAATTTCCAGCGGCAGACTGCGACCGATGAACAGGACGACAAGTCCCAGCGCAATGGCCAGCATCTGCTCCAGCAAACCGATCACATCATCCGGATTGCTGCGCCCGGAGACCCACAGGGTCAGCATCAGCG
>CAYWOE010000081.1:0-5410 GCA_964459855.1 uncultured Synechococcus sp.
ACGGCTGCGATCAGCGCAAGCTCGACGACGAAGCTTTTCTGAGAACCACCATCACTTCGGCAGCGAAACGTGCTGGTGCAACTCTTCTCAACCTCATCACTCACAGATTCGAGCCTCAGGGCGTGACCGGACTTGCTCTGCTGGCTGAGTCGCACATCTCCATCCATACCTGGCCCGAAAACGGCTACGCAGCTGTAGACGTCTTCACCTGCGGCGATCACACCATGCCCGAGTCAGCCTGTGAACATCTGCGGGAGGAGCTTGGTGCAACAAAGCACGCCCTGCGCAGTTTTCTGCGGGAAACACCTGCGGCGGTGGCCGACGTGGAACGAACACCCAGTGTTCAGGCTGGATGATTGATCCCTCAGCCGGGGCCGACCCGGTTGAGCTTTCCACTCACCAACCCTTCGAGATCGAGGCTCACACTGGTGAAGCCCAGGTCGAGCATGAAGCGAACCAGATCATCTCTGAGCTCAGGTGCAAGCAGTTCTGCCAGCCGCTCCCGGGGGATCTCAATCCGAGCCGACAGTCCCTGGGAACGCACGCGCACGCGGGGGAATCCCTGTTCGATCAGCCAGGCCTCAGCCTGTCCCACCTTTCGCAGTCGGTCATGGCTGATCGCTTCTCCGTAGGGGAAGCGGGAAGCGAGGCAGGGCTGAGCTGGTTTGTCCCACCAGGGAAACCCCAGCGCCCTGGACAGGCGTCGCACACAGGACTTGTCAATCTCCAGATCGGCCAGCGGCGAGCCCACGCCGGCTTCGCTGGCCGCCTCAAGGCCGGGGCGATGATCGCCGAGATCATCGAGGTTCACCCCATCCAGCACCCTCGCGCCCTCAGCCGCCTGAGCAATGGGCGCAAGGTGGCTGTGCAGCTCGCGTTTGCAGGCGTAGCAACGGTCTCTGGGATTGCTGCTGTAGGCGGGGTCTTCGAGCTCCCGGGTTTCCACTTCGCGATGCCTGATTCCCAGCCAGTGCGCCTGCTGGCGAGCTTCAGCCAGGAGATGGGGAGCCAGCGAAGGCGACACCCCGGTGATGGCACAGGCGCCATCAGCCAGCTGCTCCTGGGCGATTGCAGCAACCAGGGTGCTGTCAACGCCTCCTGAGTAAGCCACGAACACACGATCGCAGCGGAGGATCCAATCACGAAGACTCTCCAGACGCTGCTCGTCTTCGTTTGACAGGGGTTCCAGCAGGCGAAAGGTCTCGGAGGCCACTGCTGAAAGCTGGAATCTCGGTATGCTCCGATCGTAAGAAGCGCCATCCAAAAATTGACGATGGACGCAGTCCGGTCATCCGACAGCTCGAGCGGAGCTCGCCGCCGCAGCAATCCAGGCATCGGCATCGTCACGGCTGCAGACAGCCGCGAGCGCAGCCTTGGACAGTTGCATGTCTACGACGGCGAGGGCAAGGGCAAAAGCCAGGCCGCACTTGGAGTTGTGTTGCGCACCATTGGTCTCGGCATCTGCGAACAGCGTCGAACCAGGGTTCTGCTGCTGCGGTTCCTCAAAGGCCCGGGAAGGGCCTACGACGAAGACGCGGCGATTGAAGCTCTGCAGCAGGGCTTTCCTCACCTCATTGATCAGGTCCGCACCGGCCGGGCCGATTATTTCAATGCTGACGAGGCGACCAAATTCGATCAGCAGGAAGCGCAGAGAGGATGGGACATCGCCCGAGGTGCCATCGCCAGCGCCCTGTACTCCGTTGTTGTGCTCGATGAGCTGAACCCTGTTCTGGATCTCGGACTTCTCGATATCCAGGATGTGGTCAACACGCTCTCCGCACGGCCGGACGGCATGGAGATCATCGTCACCGGACGCGCGGCACCGCAGCCTTTGATTCAGATCGCCGATCTGCATTCTGAAATGCGTGCCCACAGGCGAATGGATTCCAAGGACGATTCACCGCTCCCATTCCCTTCACCGGGCGGAATCGAGATCTACACAGGAGAAGGCAAAGGGAAATCCACCAGCGCCCTGGGCAAGGGCCTCCAGGCCATCGGCCGCGGCATCAGTCAGGACAAGAGTCACCGGGTGTTGATCCTGCAGTGGCTCAAAGGGGGCAACGGTTACACCGAGGATGCTGCGATCGCAGCTCTGCGCGAGAGCTATCCGCATCTGGTGGACCACCTTCGATCCGGTCGGGACGCAATCGTCTGGCGTGGTCAACAGGAACCGATCGACTATGTGGAAGCTGAGCGTGCCTGGGAGATCGCCCGAGCGGCGATCGCCAGCGGCCTCTACAAGACTGTGATCCTTGACGAACTCAATCCCACCGTCGACCTGGAGCTGCTGCCTGTCGAACCGATCGTTCAGGCCCTGGTTCGCAAACCTTCCGAAACCGAGGTGATCATCACAGGCCGCTGCAAACACCCTCCCGCCTACTTCGATCTGGCCAGTGTCCACTCGGAGATGGTCTGCCACAAGCACTACGCCGAACAGGGAGTCGACCTCAAACGGGGGGTTGATTACTGAGGATCAGTAGCGAGGCACGCCGGGATCAACGTCCTTGGACCAGGCATCAATCCCTCCGGACACGTTGGTGGAATCAATTCCATGCTGAGCGAGAAGCTCAACGGCCCGCGCCGATCGTCCGCCAAGCTTGCAGTGCACGTAGATCGGCCGGTGAGCGGCCATGAGACGAATCTCCTCAAGTGCTTCCCCGTTTTCAATCCTGGCAAGAGGGACCAGACGCGAACCGGGAATCACAGCTACATCCGCCTCCGCAGGATTGCGCACATCGATCAGCAGCAGCTCACCACCGTCATCCAACAGTGCACTGAGCTCCTGAACGGAAATGCATCTCACGCCTGATGCCTCCAGATGCCTGCAGGACTCGCCGACGCCGCAGAACTGCTCATAGTCAATCAGAGCCGTGATCGGGGGGCGGTTGGGTCGACGCTGAAGACACAGCTCACGAAATCGCATGGTGAGACCGTCAACAAGCAGCAACCTCCCGTCCAGTGATTCACCGATCCCGGTCAGCAGCTTGATGGTTTCCGTGGCCTGGATCAGCCCGATCAAACCCGGCATCACACCAACCACTCCTCCATCCGCGCAGGAGGGAACGAGACCCGGCGGCGGGGGCTCCGGAACCAGATCGCGATAGTCCGGTGAGTGGGGACCCTTGTTGAACACACTGACCTGCCCCTCGAAGCGCTGGACGGATCCATACACCCAGGGCTTGTTCAGCAATGCGCAGACGTCGTTGATCAGATAACGGGTGGGGAAATTGTCGGATCCATCCACCACAACGTCGTGACTCTCAATCAGCTCGACGGCGTTGGCTTTGGTCAGCCGACAGGCATGTTCTTCAACCAGGCAATGGGAATTGAGACCAAGCAATCTCCGTCGGGCGGAGCCTGTCTTGGGCTCACCCAGCCCCCCTTCCGCATGGATGACCTGCCGCTGGAGATTCGAGACCTCAACGCAATCGTCGTCAACGATCCCGATCCGACCGACGCCGGCTGCCGCCAGGTAAAGCAACAAGGGTGATCCGAGCCCTCCGGCACCCACACACAGCACCGACGCAGTTTTCAGCCGCTGCTGACCGCTCACCCCAAATTCCGGAAGCGTCAGATGACGGGCGTAACGTCCGCGCTCCTCCGCACTGAGATCGGGATCAGGAAGCAATTGGGTCATTGCAGTGGCAGACATGCGCGATCAGAACACCGGGAGACGGTGTCTTCCAGCTGGGAATCGCTGCCATCAAGCATGGGAAGGGATCTTGGCGGCCTCCCCGTCACACCGTGCAGCCACCAGGCACGGATACCAGCAGCGCCGGCATCGATGATCATCACTCCATCGGAAACAGACCAGCGCCGGTCCAGCTCGCTGGGGACCGGCTGTCCATCGGGATGGGAATGCGCGCTGCCAACAACCTGCAAATCCCTCTGCCGTGACCATCGTTGCGCTGCGATCTGCTCCAGGGGATCGAGCGCGAAGCGTGATCGGCGCGATGGCTGAAGCGAAGCCTGACCGCAGTTCGCTTCCAATGCATGACCCAGTCCGGGAAATCCTGGACGCCAGACATTGCAGCAGGGCCAGATGACGCGCACGCTGATTTCAGGCGTTGTTTCACCCAGGAGCAACGCACAACCTTCCTCCGGCGCAGCGGCCACGAGTGAGGCTCGGAGAATCATCAGACAATCGAGATCGATAAAGAGCCGGCATGGCATTCCAGTGAGCTTGCCGATATCGTCGCGGGGTATTAGTGCACAGCCTAGGCGTCATGAGCGACGAAACCACTACGCAGTCGACTGAAACCGCCTCTGGCGACAACGTTGCTTTCGCCGAGCGGTACAAAGACGTTCTCGGCAAGGTGAATGAAACGCTCGACAAAGTCGACTGGAGCCAGGCTGGACGTATCGGCAAAGTGGTCGGCATCTTTGCCGCAGTGATCGTTGCGCAGATCCTGATCAAGGGAATCCTTGACACCATCAACCTGTTGCCGGTGGTCCCCGGTCTGCTGGAACTGCTCGGCGTTGTTGTCGTCGGACAATGGAGCTGGAGGAATCTCACCACGAGCGACAAGCGCAATGCCCTGGTGGCGCGCATCCAGACGCTTCGCAAGGAATACCTGGGCTGAAGCAACTGCAGCTGAGCAGCATTCTCAAAGCAACGCGAGCCGCAGGGTCTTGAGGATCCCGCGGCTTTGCTGTTGATAGCCACCGCCAAACAGGTTGGCGTGGTTCAACAGGTGATAGAGGTTGAGCACATCAACTCTCTCTTCTGATCCGGCAGACAGAGGCCATTCACTGCAGTAACCCTCCATGAAGCGGCGGGAGAATCCGCCGAACAGGCGGGTCATGGCCAGATCCACCTCACGGTCAGCCCACCAGCTGGCGGGATCAATCAGCAACCCCCGACCATCGGCCAGCACAGCAGCGTTGCCGGCCCAGAGATCACCGTGCACGAGGCAGGGCTCAGGGGCATGCCGGTTGAGCCATGCGGCGATCGGTTGCAGCAGCGGCTCCCATTCCTGCGCATCCAGACCCCACTCCCGTGCCAGGTGCAACTGAGGCCGGAGCCTGAGTTCGGTGAATGCCTGCCCCCAGTTCTCGCGCCATCCGCGGGGCTGGGGTCCCAGGCCGATGAAACCGTCCTGATCCCAGCCGAAACCACCTGGCCCACCATCGGCCGATGCACGATGCAGCAGCGCCAGCCCCCTGCCGAGGCAGAACTGATCGCCGTTGCTGAAATCACACCAGGTCATCACAAGGGCTGAATGCCCCTCCAACGGCAAACAACCAAGCACTTGGGGCACGTCGATCAGGGTGAAATCCGCCCAGTGCCGCAGAGCCTGCAGGCCGGACTGTTCCGCCAGCAGATTGGCGGGCTGGGCGACCTTGACGAACAGCGCCTGACCATCGCTCAGACTCACCCGCCAGCTGGATCCGACACTGCCGCCGCCCG
>CAYWOE010000082.1:0-5343 GCA_964459855.1 uncultured Synechococcus sp.
AGCATTCCGCCATCTTCCAGTGTCTGCAGGGCACCCCCTGGGCTGACAATGCCCGACTCTCCACGGGCGTTCCCACGCCAGGGCTGCGCCGGATCCAGCTCACGGCATCAGGAGGTGCCTTCAGGGATTGGGCCACCGCCGATCTGGAGAAGGCCTCGGTGGCGGATGCAACCTCCCACCCCAACTGGAGCATGGGACGAAAGATCACCGTGGATTCAGCCTCTTTGATGAACAAGGGACTGGAGGTGATCGAAGCGCACTATCTGTTCGGCCTCGACTACGACCACATCGAGATCGTGATCCACCCGCAGAGCATCATTCACTCGATGATCGAGCTGGCTGACTCCTCGGTGCTTGCCCAGCTGGGATGGCCGGACATGAAACTGCCGATCCTCTACTGCATGAGTTGGCCCTCACGCCTGGAGACACCCTGGCGTCGGCTGAATCTCACTGAAGTCGGTCAACTGACCTTCAATGAACCCGATCCAGCCAAATATCCCTGCATGGAACTGGCCTACGCCGCTGGTCGGGCCGGGGGAACCATGCCGGCTGTGCTCAATGCAGCCAATGAAGAAGCGGTGGCACAGTTTCTCGACGAGCGGATTCATTTCCTCGACATCCCCGATCTGATCGAAACTGCCTGCGAACGCCACAAAGCAGACCGCATCGACCATCCGCAACTCGAGGATGTGCTGGCTGTGGATCAGTGGGCCCGCACGGCCGTGAGAGAACAGGTTGACCGCGGCACACGACGCCTACCACTCACCGCCATTGCGGCGTGATCAGCCATCACCTGCTTCTCTGCGCCACGGCCACCAAGGCCAAATGCTGCGACCCAACGCTGGGCGCAGCCAGCTGGGAGGCCTTGAAGGTTGGTGTGAGGGAGCTGGCACTGGAGAGGCCGGACAGGCCGGAGGGTGTGGTTCTGCGCAGCAAGGCTGACTGCCTCAGGGCCTGCGATCAGCAGGGGCCCGTGCTGCTGATCTGGCCCGATGGAATCTGGTATGGAGGCGTCACGCCGGAACGGATCAGACGCATTCTCGAAGAACATGTGATCGGCGGTCGTCCCTGCGAAGACTGGGTGATCCGACGCAGCCCTTTCAGTGATCGGCAGCAGCGCTGAGTTGCTTCAGCCATGCCGATGCCACACGATCAGACCAGCAGCCGCTCAGCAGGTTGTCGCCCGGAGCATGGAAACCGTTGTGCCCTCCGGTCTGCGTGAGCAGAACGGAGACAGGATCGTGCTGAGCTGACTGCTGTGTCGTCATGGCCATGCGCAGCTGCTCGGCTGCGGCCGCCGGAACCCAGGGGTCATCGAGCGCCTGGACCAACAGGGTTGGAGGCAGCGCCCAGCGATTGGTGAGCAGAAACGGCAGAGGAGACGCACACTCGTAATAGTCATCCACCGACGCGAATCCCCAGCGGGGTGCGGTGACCGCAGCATCAAAAGCGCGGATGGAGCGAGGAGGGCTCTTGGTCAGGGACTCTTTCTCCTTCGGGCTCACACCGAAGGGATCCGCCAGGGTCTGTCTCACCAGACGTTGCAGCAGCCAGCGTTGATAGATGCGGTTGCGGGGTCGTTCGATCGAGGCGCTGCATGCGGCCAGATCCAGGGGGCTGCTGGCGCAGAACAACCCATCGAGAACCGTCTGGTCCGTGCGCAGTCCTGCAGCGGTTCTGTCCACGCTGCTGGCAAGGCAGCCGTTCAGAAGCATGGTGCCACCGAGAGAGACACCGGCCCCGAAAAGGGAGAGAGCAGAGCCGGAGGGTGCCAGATCACGGCAGAGCTGACGGGCACGGACGATCACAGGCAGCAGATCACTGTTGCAGGCGGCTGCGTAGGTGCCGCCTGCCAGATGCCTGCCCGGGTCGGCGCCCCTCAGATTGAGCCTCAACACCGCAAAACCCTGCCTCTGCAGCGTCAGTCCCAGACGGCGGAGTCCCTCACGACGACTGGAGCCCCCAAGGCCATGGAGAAGCAGAACGAGGGCCCGAGGGGGCACGGAACCGCCCGATGGCGATGGCAGGGGACGATCCAGGCAGGCCAGCAGCTCGCCCGCTTCAGCAGCTCCACTGGCCAGTGCGGGGACAGCGATCCGCACTGGCTCGCCCTGATCCACGGGGAGCGGTACAGGTCGAAGGGTGTCGCGCAGAGTTTGCAGATCACCGCCGATCCAGGGCCAGCGCTGTTGATAAGTGACAACCCCCAGCTGCCGCAGCAACTGGGGGTTGTCCTGATGGCGGGGGCGAAAAACCATCAAGGGCCGATCAGACCGGTCTGATCACTTCTTACCAACACCAAGCTCCTTGAGCTCACCGAGCAGGTCACCGAGAACTTTCTTGGCATCACCGAACACCATGGACGTGTTGGCGAGTTCAAAGAGATCGTTCTTGATTCCTGAGTAACCGGCGCTCATGCCGCGCTTGACGACGAAAACGGTGCGTGCCTGCTGAACATCCAGCACCGGCATGCCGTAGAGAGGTGAATTCGGGTCGTTTTTGGCCTGGGGATTGACCACATCGTTGGCACCGAGCACCAGCACCACGTCAGTGGCAGGGAAGTCAGGATTGATGACATCCATCTCCTTGAGCTGCTCATAGGGAACATCGGCTTCCGCGAGCAACACGTTCATGTGACCGGGCATGCGGCCTGCCACTGGATGAATGGCGTAATCCACCTGAATGCCCGCGGCTTCCAGGGATCGAGTGACCTCCCGGAGGGTGTGCTGCGCCTGGGCGACAGCCAGCCCGTAACCGGGCACGATCACCACCCGCTCAGCGGCTTCGAGCGTGAGAGCACACTCTTCAACACTGCAGCTGGTGATGTTGGTGTACTCACCACCGCCACCTGCGGTCGAGGCGCCTGCACCCAGTGCGCCGCCGAACAGCACCGAAACCAGCGAACGATTCATGCCGTCGCACATCACCTGGGTGAGGATCAGACCGGCTGCACCGACCATGGCGCCGGCCACGATCAGAAGCTGACTGCCGACCACAAAACCTGCTGCGGCGGCAGCCACACCGGAATAGCTGTTCAGCAGAGAGATCACCACCGGCATGTCGGCACCACCGATCGGCAGGGTGACGCCGACACCGAGCAGACCGGACGCGATCACCAGCAGCCAGAGTGCGCCCTGGCTGCTGCCATCGGAGCCGATCAGCTTGATGGCTGCAACAAGACAGACCACAGCCAGCGCGATATTCACCAGATGGCGAACCTTGCTCTGCATCCAGGGAGGGGTGGAGAGCCAGCCCTGCAGCTTGGCCATCGCCACGATCGAACCCGTGAAGGTGATGGAACCGACGAAAACGGAGATCACGATCGACACGACCGCGACGAGCGTGCCGTCGTCGAGGGTTCCTGGAAACAGTGCCGCGGCCAGAGCCACCAGCAGTGAGGACATGCCTCCGCAACCGTTGAACAACGCAACGGTTTCGGGCATTGAGGTCATCGGGACCCGCTGGGCCGTGATCGCGCCCAGCACTCCTCCGACCAGTGAACCGACGATGATCCAGATCCAGGCCTGACCGCTGAAACTTGGGGTCCCCAGATAGCTGAACAGAAGACCGATGACAGCCAGTGCCATCGCAACAGCAGCGAGTTGATTGGCACTCCTTGCGGAACGCACCTTGGACAGCCCCTTGATGCCGAGAGCCAGCAGCAGAACGGCGACAAGGTCGATTGCGTAGTTCAGGAACTCCATCAGCTGTTCTCCTTGCGGGCGGGCTTGCGGCTGAACATGGCGAGCATGCGATCAGTGACAAGGAAGCCGCCGATCACGTTGAAGAGGGCAAAGCCGAGAGACACCGAGCCGAGTGCCAGCAGAGGGATGCTGCCGTCAGCTTTGATGATCGCCGTGAGAGCCGCCAGCACCGTGATGCCGGAGACGGCATTGGCGCCGCTCATCAGGGGTGTGTGAAGGGTCGGAGGGACCTTGCCGATCAGTTCGAGGCCCAGCAGGCTCCCGAGCAACAGGACCCAGAGGGCATTCACGAGAGGGGGGGTCTGCGAGGCAGTGGCCGCACCCATGAGAAAAAGGGAATCCATCAGTTGGCTTCTGGGGTGAGAACGTCTGCGCGGCGGATGGTGCCGTCCTGACTGATCAGGCAACCGGCGATCAGCTCGTCCTCGCTGTCGAGAATGAGCTCACCATCCTTCAGTGTCGGCTGGAGCAGTGACAACAGATTTCGGGCGTACATCGCACTGGCATGGTTCGGAACCGTGCAGGGCAGATCGTTGGCACCGATCAGCTTCACGCCGTTGCGGTCGACGGTTTTGGAGGGAATGGTGTCGGCGCAGTTACCTCCCTGGGCGACTGCCAGATCCACAACCACCGAGCCGGGACGCATGCGGTCCAGCATGTCTTCGCTGATCAGCCGCGGAGCTCGACGACCGGGGACCTGAGCGGTGCAGATGGCCACATCCGCTTCAGCCAGCTGATCAGAGAGCTGCTGCCGCTGCGCGGCCAGGAAAGCGTCGGAAGCCTGTTTGGCGTAGCCACCGGATTCCGCCGGCTTGTCATCCATCTCCGGTGGATCAATGAAACGGGCACCCAGTGATTCCACCTGCTCCTTCACAGCGGGACGAATGTCACTGACGTAGACGACCGCACCGAGCCGGCGTGCCGTGGCAACCGCCTGCAGGCCCGCCACTCCGGCCCCCAGAACCACAACCCTGGCCGGTTGAACGGTTCCGGCTGCCGTCATCAGCATCGGGAAATAGCGATCCAGGGCTGCCGATGCCAGAAGCACGGATTTGTAGCCGGCGATGTTGGCCTGTGACGAGAGCGCGTCGGCGGACTGTGCGCGGCTGATCCGGGGCAGCAGCTCAAGGGACATTGCCGAAAGACCCGCCTGCTCCAGTGCGGAAGCCAGCGCAGCGTTGGCATAGGGAGCCAGCAGACCCACCACCAGAGCCCCACGACGAAGCTGACTCAGCGCACTGGCGGAGGGAGTCTGGACACACAGCAGCACATCGGCCGAGCTCCAGGCCGTGCTGTCTCCACCGGAAACAAGTTCAGCACCGGCTTCGGCGTAAGCCTCGTCCAGATAGCCGGATGACTGGCCTGCCCCCTTCTCGAGGATGACCCTGCAGCCTTGCGCGGTGAATTTCTTGACGGTTTCAGGTGATGCCGCAACGCGGGTTTCGCCCGCTGCGGTCTCCACCGGGATCAACAGTATGGGCAAGATCGTGATGCCGCCTACCCAGTCGAGATTACGAGGTCACGGGTTGCGTCCTGCATCTTTCCTGAAGAAGGGCTCTGACCCTGAAGCCTGTGGCTAGGGAGAGGGTCCTGTCTGCAACAGCATGGGACTCACCGCAATCGAATGCCCTGATGGCGT
>CAYWOE010000083.1:0-5274 GCA_964459855.1 uncultured Synechococcus sp.
ATGCGCAAGATCACCGGCAACATCGGCAAGTCCGGTTGCACGGTGATTTTCCTCAACCAGTTGCGTCTCAAGATCGGCGTCACCTACGGCAACCCGGAAACCACCACTGGTGGTAACGCTCTCAAGTTCTATGCCTCGGTTCGGCTTGATATCCGGCGTATCCAGACTCTCAAGCGCGGTACCGAGGAGTACGGCATCCGCGCCAAGGTGAAGGTGGCCAAGAACAAGGTGGCGCCCCCCTTCCGCATCGCGGAGTTCGACATTCTCTTCGGCCGCGGCATCAGCACTCTGGGCTGTCTGCTCGACCTGGCGGAGGAAACGGGTGTCGTGACCCGCAAGGGTGCCTGGTACAGCTATGAGGGTGACAACATCGGCCAGGGTCGCGACAACACCATCGGTTGGCTGGAGCAGAATCCGGAAGCCAAGGATGCGATCGAGGTGCTGGTGCGCCGGAAGCTGACGGAAGGTTCGGAGGTCACCTCCAATTCGATGCGTCCTCTGGCTGCTGCGGCACGTTCGGCTGCTGCCAAGCCTCTCGCCAAATCCTCCGATCAGGCTGGATTGTCGAAGGATGCAGCCTGATCAGCTCTTCTGAAGCTGTGAGGAGCTGAGTTCCCTGCAGCTCCCCTGCAGGTTTCCGGTGATGCGCTGAAGTTCCTGGATGGCTTCAGCGCCTTCGAATTTCACCAGTTCCCTGCCATTGCGCGATTCGACCCAGCTGATACCGAAGTCGGACACCAGGAAGCGAACCATGTGCTGATCGCCGAGTTCCGCCATGAATGACGCTCCGCTTCCGTCGTGTCCGTCATTGCAGACGTAGCAGGTCGCTGTGATTCCCTGTTTTCTGAGGTTTGCGGCCAGAGCCTGAAGGCTCATGATCAGATCCTGGACGACCGAACGGTACTGCTCGGAAAGTCGGAGAAACACAGAGAACACCTTTCACGATCAAATGATCCTAAAGGTTTTCTTCCGAATTCAGGGTGTCGGTGAGCTTTCCCGGGTTTAAGGGCTGTCCGCAAGGGTCCAGAAGCCTGCTGCCGGACCGATGAAGCGCACCACCACCCAGAACACCACCAGGGCTGCAATCCCGATCCAGGCGCCTCGCGTTGTGATTGACACGAACTGTGCTCCCTGGGCGCGGGTCAGCGGCAGCCAGGCGATGAATCGCTCAGCGTCCTTGGGGTCGGGCTTGCGCTGGCGAGGCGGCAGTCCCTGGCTGGCCCGGCGTCGTGCTTCTCCCATCGCAGGCCTCACAAGCTGAAGATCAGCCTAGAAGTGTCCGTCAGTCCGGCCGAAGTCTCCGCAGAGCTTGCCAGGGTTCGAGTGCCCGCAGCACCTGCTCTCCCCAGCTGCGTCCGCGCACTCGTCCATCGAGGATGGCCAGACGACCTCCACTCGTTCTCAGAGACGCAACAGCGGGAATCAGGATCGCCAGTGCCTCCGGCAGCAGAAGCGTTCGAAACCAATCACGTCCCAGCCGTTTCAATGACTCCACACGGGCTGCGGTGAGGGGCTCCTCCCTGCTGGCGATCGGCAGCAGGGCCGCGATCAGTTGCTCCGGTTCAGGAAGGAGATGCTGATGACTCAGCCACCAGCCCCAGCTGCAGCAGATGACCCCATTGGTCTCTGGCGCGGTGCTCTCCAGGGTGACGCGGCTGCCGAACTCCGCAGCGAGCTCACTGCAGAGACGTTGACGCATGTGGGGCGCATCAATGAGAACGGCGGTCAGCCCAGATCGCCCAAGGATCAGCCGTCGACTCTGTTCCAGCAGGTGTTCAGCGAACATTTCCGTGTTCGGCAGCGGCTGACGTCTCGGCAGATAAATCGGCAGCGGCTCTCCCCTTGGTGCATCACGCAGGTCGATCAGCAATTCATCGCCGCCGCTGCTGGTCTCTTCGACATGGCGTCGACAGCCTCCGTCGCCATGGATCAGTGTCCAGGGGTGGCTGGAGAAGAGGGGCTCCAGCGCGATGACCGGTTCCAGCGGTTGCAGCTGCCAGCACCATTGCAGGGTCAGCGGATCCATTCGGGCCCAGCTGGCCCATGACGTCTGCTCGATCGACATCAGCTGAGACCAGGGCGCAGGCGTTGATCCAAGCAGTTGCAACAGGTCACGAACCATGGTCAAGGCGCTCTCGGGCATGGTGATGTCGCGGTTCGTCCCGCCGCCGAGAGCAACGAGCTGGCGGCTGAGGCGCTCGTGCAGATCCATCAATCCCTTGCCCGCTGAGGGAAATGCAGCTCGCAGCTGCTCCCAGTGGCGGGCGTCGATCCTCATCGTCATGGCGCTGCGCAGCCGGGATGGCAGCCATTCAGCCTCTGGAATCACCAGGTGGTCCTCCGGTCGGAGGCTCCCGGAGTGATGAACATCCAGAAGCTGTTCAGGCGTCAACAGCCAGATCTGGTCTGCAGGCGGAGGCTGAACGCCTGTCCAGCAGCCCAGCTTCAATCCGCTGTCCAGCAGACGTGGCCGCTCGATCTGCAGCAGCCTCTGCTGCTGACTTTCATTGAGCACCAGCACGGTGTGGCGACTCTGCAGGCTGAGCGGCACCAGCAGGGCCAGCCACCATCTCTCGCTGCCGCCCGCCGAAAGCTGGATTCTTGTCCGATCCTGTCTGCGCAGGCTTCGCCCCACCAGACGGCTCAGGGTGAGTTGATGCTCCCAATGACCTGCCTCACCCCTGAGCAGGTGTTTGAGCCGCTGATGGGCCTGGACTTCCAGCATTGGGGAAGCCTAAGCAGTGCTGTGCCGCTCATCGGTTCAGGCTGAGCTGTTCCGATCCGTTGCTTTGGCGAGCAACATGGACTGCATGCAGACGGCGGTCATGGATCAGGAGCGGATCGCGGAGCTGGCAGGCATCAGCAGGGTCGGTGTTGTCGGGCTTGGGCTGATCGGCGGCTCGATCGGTCTGGATCTGCGCGCTCTCGGGATCAGTGTTCAGGGCCTCGTGCATCGAGCCAGCACAGCCGAGCGAGCACTGCAGCGCGGGCTTGTTGATGCCGTCAGCTGCGAGCCTGCCTGCCTTGAGGGATGTGATCTTGTCGTGCTGGCATTACCGCTGGAAGCCTTGCTGCAGCCGCCGGACGCGCTGATCCAGGCGCTTCCGCCTCAGGCTGTGATCACCGATGTCGGCTCGGTGAAGGGAGCCGTTCTCGATGTCTGGAGAGATCGTCACCCCCGTTTCGTGGCGTCTCATCCCATGGCGGGAACTGCGGAGTCGGGGGTCGAGTCCGGTTGCCGCGGCTTGTTCACGGGGCGTGCCTGGGTGGGAACTCCTGAGCCCAACACCGATTCCGGAGCTCTCGAGCGGGTGCGGGCACTGGCTTGTTCGCTGGGTGCGCACTGGATCAGCGCCGATCCGCTCATCCATGACCAGGCTGTCGCTCTGATCTCACATCTGCCTGTGATGGTGAGTGCCGCACTGTTGCGCGTGCTCGGGGAGGAGCGTGACCCTCGTGTGCGTGATCTCGCCCGTCAGCTGGCTTCCAGTGGCTTCGCGGACACGACGCGTGTCGGTGGCGGAAATCCAGCTCTGGGCACGGGGATGGCCAGCCGCAACACCGCTGCGTTACTCAAAGCCCTTGCCGCCTATCGCTGGAGCCTCGAGCAGCTTGAGGAGGCGATCATCAATGGCCACTGGTCTCAACTGGAGCGGGAACTCGAGAACACCCGTGCCCTGCGGCCTGATTTCCTCGAGCCGCCGGCAAACTCCTCTATTCCGCAAGGCTGATGCTCAGCCCCCTTGCGGCCATCAGTTGTCTGCAAGCCATCAATGCGGACAGGCTGACTCCGGCGGTTCCCTCTCCAGGGTGAATCGAGTCTCCGCAGAGCCACAGTCCTGGCAGGGGAGTTCGGCTTGCGAGTCCGAAGGGTCCAAAGCGATCAGGGCTCTGGCCGAGGCCTCCCACCACCCCATGCGGTCGGCCGGTCCAGTGAGCAAATCCTCTCGGTGTTGCCAGCTCCTGATGCAGCCAGGCGTGATCGGGCAGGTTCAGGGCGGCGTTCACTCCGGCACGAATCGAGTCGAGAAGTTCCTTTTTACGTTTCTGGTAGGCCCTCTCCTCCAGATCGTGCCAACCCTCCGGTGCGGTGAACACGCTGGCGATCACGGTGGCCTGTCCCTCGGGAGCACGACCATCGCCGTCATGGCTCACTGACAGAAACAGTGAACCGGGGGACTCGCCATCGCGCTGCAGATGTCCGGGGCAGTCATCCGGAAGATGGTGTCTTTCAACAGCTCCATAGAAAACAATCGCTCCGCTCGGTGCTTTGAGTGTCTGGAGGTGGTTGCGATAAGCCTCGGGCATCTGTTGCGGATCGGGAATCAGTTCCGGCAGGCACTGCGGCGGAAGGCTGCAGACGACCTCGCTCGCTTTCAGGCTCTGCAGCCCCTGCGAATGGGCATCGACCGTGACCAGCCATTCGGCTTCGCCGTCCTTGCGTTCCAGCTTCACAGCTCGATGACGCAGAAGTGCACGTCCACCGTCACGTTGCAGCGCGCTCGCCAGCTGATCGCTGAGGCTCTGCATCGATCCCTGCAGATGCCAGAGACCAAGTGGCGCCTGACACATCTGCAGCACCGTTGCTCCATAGAGGGCGGCTGTGCGATCGCTTGGTTGCTGCGAATAAAGCCGAAGCTGAAGGTCGAGGAAGCGACGCAGTCGATGGTCTCCACCGCAGCCGCTGAGATTCAGCAGGTCGGAGACCGTCAGCAGACTGAAAGGGGCACAGGCCAGATTCCCGGGGGTCAGTGCGGCCAGGGTTCGTCCGAGATCCCAGCCTGTTCGAACAGGCAGAACAGGGTCCGCAGCCGCGAATCGCCAGTTCTGACGATGAATCCAGCTGCAGAGTTGCCAGAAGCGTTCGCTGCCCGGGAACTGCTGGTTGCGCTCCCTGCGCCAGCGCTCAGGGTCATGCCAGAGATGCACCGGAGGCGAACCGTCGTTGAGGTCGACCACGCAGCCAGGGTCCAGACGGGCTGCCTCGGGAGGTCTGATGTTCAGGTGACGGAAGAGTCGCGCGTGACTGCCGCCCGGTTCCAGTCCAGCCACTTGTGTGGCTCCCACATCAAAGGTGTACTGGCCCCGTTGGAATGTTCCAGCACAGCCGCCGAACTGGTGGTGCGCCTCCAGAAGCGTGACGGACAGGCCTTCATGGGCCAGCAGGGCTGCGGCGGTGAGACCGGCGATGCCGCCACCGATCACGATCACGTCCTGTGCTGATTCCATCGCGGCATGCTGGCAGCAGAGTTCGATCAGCGTGGATGCGTGATC
>CAYWOE010000084.1:0-5198 GCA_964459855.1 uncultured Synechococcus sp.
GCAGCAAAGGACGCTCCTGATCGGCGAGCTCCATCAGGCGAGCTCTTGTCAGCAACCCGAAGGAGCTCTCCAGCAGTGGAATCACAAGGATTGCCAGCATCATCAACAGACCGAGCAGCAGGGCCTCCGAGGCGAGTTCGCCTGCATCGGCAGGCAGACGAATCCATGAACCGGCAAGTGATTGCCCCTCCCCACTGGTCAGAAGCAGCTCGGCCAACCAGGCACCCATGGGCAGCAGAACCGCGAGTTGCAGCAGCTGGGCCCTGCTGCGTAACCGACCTGCCTGCAAGGCCGCAACAGTGGCGGTGGCGGCAGCGATCAGCAGGCGTCCCTCACCAAGGCCCGTGACGGGTGTGGGCCAGAGCAGGCTGGCGACAGCCATCCAGGCCAGTGCACTCGTTGTGCCCAGGCCCTGAGCCAGAAGCAGCGTGGGCGGCACGATCACCGCCAGTGGGCTGACTGCGGCGCCGAACCAGAGTTTGCTGGACTGACTCAGCAGCAGCAGCCCCAGTGCCAGAAGGCCATGGGGGGCCTCCAGGCAGGGGCGCTCACGGCGCATGACCAGCAGCAGCACTCCGCAACTGGCCAGCGATTCGCTGAAACGGACGATCCAGATGCCCAGCTTCGGTCGGCGATTCACCATGCCGAAGAAATCGAGCACGTCGTAGGCCTGGGAGCTGATCGACTCCCCTTTGCGGGTGATGAGATCACCCTTGTTCACTTCAATGGTGGGGATCCCCTGTTGGGTGATCAGCTCCTCGATCAGTCGCTGGCTGCGCAGTGGATCGGTCTGGAGGTTGCTGGCTCCCTGAAGAGTGGTGGTCAGCAGCTTGCTGCCCAGACTGCGGCCTGGCTTCTCACCGATGTTCAGGTCCTCGAGCTGTAGGTCGCTAGCTCGTTGGAGCTGTTCCAGCGCAAGGGTGTTGACCAGTCCCTGACTGAGCATTCGGTCGAGCGCCCGGCGCACAGCCATATCCCAGGCAAGCCGCTCATCCTGGGTGCGTTTCTCAAGCCAAAGCTGCTCCTCCGCGGACAGATTCACCGGTCCGATCCGCTCGGCATCGTCGCTGTTGGCGACGCGTTCCAGTTCGCTCAGATGGCGCTCCAGCCGCATGCGGATCTGCTCGTTCTCCCGAGGATCGAGAACCTGCACGAACGTGCTGGATCCCAGGCTTGAACGCCTCTGTTCCAGGGCTTCGCTGTCGACAACCCGTGCATCCTTCGGTGCCTTCGCATCGAAGGGCGCCGCCAGGCCAGGTCGCAGGTCCGGCTCAACCAGCCAGGGCCAGCTCGACACCAGCGCCACCAGTACACAGAGAATCAGCAGGGCGCCTTTCTGCAGCCTGTTCCAGCGCAGCACCGGTCGGCGAGGTGATTCGCTCCTGAGCCAGGACCTCCAGAGACGTGCAAGGCGGTGCGAACGCAAGTCAGCCGACGGCATCCAGCACAAACGCTAGCTCTGCTGGAGCGGCATGCTGGATTCACAGGCATCGGATGGCAATGGCCCTCAGACTGGATGGCAAGGTTCTGGCAAGAACGCTTGAGCTGAGGTTGCAGGCTCAGATCCGATCCGGCATCCAGGCCGCCGGTCGGCCGCCGGGACTGGCTGTGCTGCGTGTCGGTGACGATCCTGCCAGTGCTGTGTACGTGGCCAACAAGGAAAAGGCCTGTGCGCGGATTGGCGTTGAAAGTTATGGCGCTCACCTTGCGGCTGACGCTTCATCCGAGCAGGTGTTGCAAGCCATTCACGCACTGAACGCCGATGTTCGGGTGGACGGGATTCTGTTGCAGCTTCCTCTTCCGCAGGGACTGGATGAAACGCCGCTGCTGGCTGCAATTGCGCCTGAAAAGGATGCCGACGGTCTGCACACACTCAATCTGGGCCGGCTGCTCAAGGGGGAGCCTGGCCCCCGCAGCTGCACTCCGGCCGGTGTGATGGCGATGCTGCGCAGTGCGGCCATTGACCCTGCCGGCCGGCGAGCCGTGGTGATCGGACGCAGCATCCTGGTGGGTCAGCCGATGGCCCTGATGCTGCAGGCCGCGAATGCAACAGTCACAGTTGCCCATTCACGCACCAGGGACCTCTCTGCTCTGACGCGTCAGGCTGAGATTCTCGTTGTGGCGGCCGGTCGGCCGGAAATGCTTGGAGCTGAACATGTCAGCCCTGGCGTGGTTGTGGTGGATGTCGGCATTCACCGTCGACCCGAGGGTGGTCTCTGCGGGGATGTGAGGGCAGCGGAACTGGAACCCATCGCCGCTGCGCTTTCGCCCGTCCCTGGAGGAGTAGGGCCGATGACCGTCACAATGCTGCTCGTGAACACGGTTGTGGCCTGGTGCCGACGTCACGGGATCGACCACGATCTGGCCGACCTGATCATCTGATGGTGCCTGCGGGCCCGCCGGCCTGACAGAATTTGACCAGCTTTGCGCTCCCCATGACCGCCACGGCGACCAGCCCTGAAGGCGTTCCTTCGCCGGGTGAGCCTCAGCAGAATTTTGATTTCAAGGCCTACCTGAATCAGGCCAGGGAACGGGTGGAAACGGCTCTGGATGCCTCGATGGGTCCGGAACGGCCGGAATCTCTCAGAGATGCGATGCGTTACTCCCTGCTGGCGGGTGGAAAGCGGCTGCGCCCGATTCTCTGTCTTGCCGCCTGTGAGCTGGTGGGTGGCGATGCCTCAAAGGCCATGCCGACGGCGGTTGCGCTGGAAATGATTCACACCATGTCGCTGATCCATGACGATCTGCCGGCGATGGACAATGACGACCTGAGGCGTGGTCGCCCGACCAATCACAAGGTGTACGGCGATGCCATGGCGATCCTCGCCGGTGATGCTCTGCTCAGCCGTGCTTTCGAGATGGTGGCTGTTCGCAGTGCCGATGTGCCTGCTGAGCGACTGGTGAAAGTGGTGGGAGAGCTTGCACTGGTCTCCGGGGCACCTGGACTGGTGGGTGGGCAGGTGGTTGATCTGGAATGCGAGGGCAAGCAGGTCGATCTTGAGACGCTGGAGTACATCCATCTGCACAAGACCGCTGCGCTGCTCAGAGCCTGTGTGGTCGCTGGTGCGTTGATCGGCGGTGCCAGTGATGCCCAGGTGCAGGCGATGCGGACCTATGCCAACGGCATCGGTCTCGCTTTCCAGATTGTGGATGACATTCTCGATGTCACTGCCAGCAGTGAAGTGCTGGGTAAGACCGCGGGCAAGGATCTGCTCGCTGACAAAACCACCTACCCGAAACTGATTGGTCTTGAGCCCTCGAGAACCCGCGCACTCGAGCTTGTTGGCGAGGCCAAGGCTGCCCTTCAGCCCTGGAAAGACAGGGCTCAACCCCTGCTCGCTCTGGCGGACTACGTGGCGAGCAGGGACCGTTGAGCATGGATGACGTCTCCCTGAGCATCCCTTTACAGATTCTCGACAACGCTGTGCTGGCCTGGGGCCTCGCCGCCTGTGGTCTTGCCCAGCTGTCAAAGCTGCTGATTGAACTCGCCGTTTATCGCCGCTGGAGGCCTTCGGTGCTGATCGAAACAGGGGGGATGCCATCCAGTCATTCGGCGTTGGTGACCGGAACCGCGGCGGCGGCGGGTTGGCAGGAGGGGTTCGCTTCGCCTGTGTTCGCTCTGGCTGCCACTGTCGCTTTTGTGGTGATGTACGACGCCAGTGGCGTGAGGAGGGCCGCCGGTTTCACCGCTGAACGGGTCAATGCCCTGCCTGACTCGCTCTGGGAGACGGTCTATGAGAAACCACTCAAGGAACGTCTGGGACATTCCCGGTTGGAGGTGTTGGTGGGCAGCCTGATGGGTCCTGCAATCGCATTGCCTGGGCTCGACTATCTGGGGTCGCCGCTCCAGTTGGCGCATCTGATCGGCGACGCGCTGGGGTGACGTCATTCCCTCACGCCGACCTGATCCTCACCGAGGATCAGCAAAAGGCTGCAGATGCCTTCTCCGACTGGCTGCAGCAGAAGGATGCCGGTCTTCCGTTCGTGCTCAGCGGCTATGCCGGCAGCGGCAAGACCTTCCTGTCAATGCGTCTGCTGAGGGAGGTCGAGAGCAGTGGGCTGTGCTGGACCGTTGTGGCCCCCACGCATAAGGCTGTGGGGGTGTTGCGGCAGGCACTCAATCTTGAAGGCCTGCAGCCCACCTGGTATCCCTCCACGATTCATCGATTGCTGCGACTGAAGCTCAAGCGTCAGGGTGATCGGGAGCTCTGCGAATCCACCGAGCAAACGGCCGCAGCGCTGGAGCATCTCGGTCTGGTGCTGATCGATGAGGCTTCGATGGTCGACAGCTCGCTGCTGTCGATTGCGTTGCAGTGTGCACACCCGTTCAAAACGCGACTGGTGTTCGTTGGCGATCCGGCTCAGTTGCCGCCGGTGGGCGAAAGCGAAAGCCCCGTCTTTGCCATGAACCGAGCCGTCTCAGCCTGTCTGCGTGAGGTTGTTCGTCATCAGGGACCCGTTCTGCAGCTCGCCAGTTGCCTGCGTGACGGCCGTCTGCCCTGTGAAGTTCCTCCTCTGCTGCCACCCGTGCGATCGGATCTCGGTCAGGTGGGCGTGCTGAGCCGAGGCGACTGGCTCTCGCGTGCTCAGGAGGGTCTGCGCCAGGCCGCAGCCTGTGACAACCCTGATGCGGCAAGAATTCTCTGCTACACCAATCGCAGGCTGGAGGCCCTGGTGCCCCATGCCCGCAGAGCCATTCACGGTGAAATGGCGGATCAGATGGCTGTGCTTCCAGGTGAGGTGTTGATCACACGCACGGCAGTGATGGCGCCTGCCTCCAGTGATGGGGGCGAGACCGGTGAGGAGCCCGATCTGGTGCTCGGCTCCAATCGAGAACTCGTGGTGGAGGACGTGAGACCCGAACGCTGCGACCTTGCGGAGTTCGGGGTTGCCGGTGAAGCCCAGCTGTCACTGGCCGGTCTTGGGGCGCCGGTGATCGAGACCCTCAATGCGAAGGTACGCAGCGGTGAGCTCGAGCTCAACCTGCGCCTTCAGCCTCCACCCGGCAGCCAGGCCAGGGAACAGCTGGACGCACTCATGAAGCGCCTGGCACAGGAGGCAAGGAGTGCAGGCAAACGCGGTGGGCGGCCTCTCTGGCGCCGTTATTTCCTGGTGAGAGACGCTTTCGCCTCACTGGGGCCTGCTGCAGTGCTCACGGTGCATCGCAGTCAGGGCAGCAGCTTTGGCGAGGTTTTCGT
>CAYWOE010000085.1:0-5166 GCA_964459855.1 uncultured Synechococcus sp.
GACGACATCCCGTTCTGAACGACGGGAACCCTGTTCAGCGCTGATCGGCGCCGGAACTGAAACGCTCGGAGGCACGCTGAAGCAGCTGCCCAAGCTCCCGCTCGAGTGCCGCCAGATCCAGGCGGAACTCCTGCCATCGCCCGCGATCGATCTGTTCGAGCAACCACGATCTGTCCTGTTCGAGCTGCCGGATCAGCGTTGCTGCATCCTCCGGCTGGCTTGGGTCGTGGTCTTGCGATCGGATGGTCTCCTCCATCAGCTGCAGCCGCAGGCCCATCCATCCTGAACCCCACACGGTCAGAATGGCGCCACTTCCAATGCCGCATGAACGATCTGCTCTCGCCAGGAAGCCTGGTCACCATCGCCGGTGGGGTGCTCACCGTGGTCGGTGCAATTGCCTACGGCTCCGGAAATGCCAACCTCAGCCTGCCGACGATTTTCTACGGCATTCCGATCCTGCTGGGCGGTCTGGCCCTCAAATCATCCGAACTGCCACCCGCCCGGCGCATCACGCCGAAATCTCAGCTGAAGAATGAGCGGCAAGCTGCCACTCCTGAGCTTGGGAAACTTCTCGGCGACGTCACCCGCTGGAGGTATGGCCAGAAAGCTCATCTGGAGAGCTCACTGGAATCACTGAAGCTGTGGGATGAGGACAAACCCCCGCAACTGCTTGAGATCGAGGAGATCTGCCCTGGAGGTCACTACGGGCTGAGACTGCGCTTCGCCTGCGAAGCGGTTCCCATCCAGCTCTGGCAGGAGAAGAGAGACCGACTCAGTCGCTTTTTCGCCAAAGGATTCGAAGCGACCATCACCCCTCTGAAGGGGGACCGCATGGACCTGTTCCTTTTGCCGGTGGGTGTCGCAGCATCGGACGAGCCGCGGGACTCAGGAGAAACGCTGAATGGATGATGCCCTCAGGGTCTCCGTTCTGAGTGAGGCTCTCCCTTACATCCAGCGATTCGCCGGCCGCAGGATCGTGGTCAAATACGGTGGCGCCGCCATGGCCCATGCCGAGCTGCAGACGGCTGTGTTCCGTGATCTGGCTCTGCTGTGCAGTGTCGGCGTCCAGCCGGTTGTCGTGCACGGGGGCGGACCTGAAATCAATCACTGGCTGAAGCGACTTGCCATCGCACCGGAGTTCCGGGACGGTCTGCGCGTCACCGACGCCGAGACGATGGACGTTGTGGAAATGGTGCTGGTCGGCAGGGTCAACAAGCAGATCGTCAACGGACTCAACAGGCTCGGTGCCAGAGCGGTCGGCCTCAGCGGAAGCGACGGCAGCCTGGTGGAGGCGCGCGCCTGGGGGGATGGCAGCCACGGGATGGTCGGTGATGTGGCAAGGGTCAATCCCGACGTGCTTGAACCCTTGCTGGAGCGGGGTTATGTGCCGGTGATCTCCAGCGTGGCAGCCAATCTCGATGGGGTGGCGCACAACATCAATGCCGACACCGTGGCCGGTGAAGTCGCAGCCTCTCTTGACGCTGAAAAGCTGATCCTGCTGACGGACACCCCGGGGATCCTGCGCAATCGTGAGGATCCGGGATCTCTGATCCGTCAACTCAAGCTTTCGGAGGCCAGGCAGCTGATTCATGACGGCGTGGTGGCCGGAGGCATGACACCGAAGACCGAATGCTGCATCAGGGCTCTCGCCCAGGGAGTTGCAGCTGCACACATCGTGGATGGTCGGGTCGCCCATGCACTTCTTCTGGAAGTGTTCACCGATGCCGGCATCGGCACCATGGTGGTGGGACGCAGCTGAGGGATGAGCACGGGGCTAGCGGCAGCCGAGCGGGCACTTGAGCGTGGTGATTACGGGCTGTGCCTGCGTCTGCTGGAGCCCCTCGCCGAAGCCAGCCCGATCACGGAACCCGAGGGTGCTGCCATCCGGATGGTGATGGTGACGGCCTGGATGGGACAGGGCGAGGAGCGCAAGGCGATTGCCACCTGTCGTCTGCTCACACGCTGCAAGGATCCTGATCTGCGCAACCGGGCGCGTCAGCTGCTGAGTGTGCTGGAGGCTCCGAGCCTTGAGCGTCCGGCTCGCTGGTCGATGCAGCTGCCGACACTCGACATGGCTCCCCGGGTGGGCAAAGGCACCGTGACAGGCAGTCGAAGACGTCGACCCACTCCACCGCCGCCGCCGCCGACGGGTCCGACCCAGGCACCATCAGCGGGGTTCGCGGCACTGGTGCTGGCAGTTCTGCTCGGACTGACACTGTTGCTCAGCGGCTGCGTGCGCGTGAGCGCCGAGATTGATCTGGCGGGTCCGGATCGTGTGGCGATGAGCTGGAGAATCAACAGCCTCAGTGGCCACAGCCTTCCCTGGCAGCAGAACTTCGCGAAGTCACTGCGTCAGCAGGGTCTCGGCTGGACGGTGAATCAGAGCCGGGAAGGTTCGCTGAACCTGATCAGCCCGACGGTTGGAGCTGACCGGGCCGCCACGCTGCTGCGCAGCAGTGTGGAGTTGGCAGGACGCAGCGCCGGCCTGAGTCTTCCTGCCCCGGATCTCTCGGTCGTGGAGAGGAACTGGCTGATCGGGGTGCAGCAGCAACTGAACCTGCGCCTCGACCTCTCGCCTCTCGCGGAATTCCCATCCGGTGATCTTCAGGTCACCATCACCCCCGTGCGTGATCTCAAACAGGTCAGCAGCAGTCCCATCAAAGGCCGCCTGCAGGGGAATGGTCTGCTCTGGAGCCTCGAAAGCGGATGCATCAACGAGCTGCAGCTGCGGCGCTGGCAGTGGAGTCCCCTTGGGATTGGCAGTCTGCTGATCGGTCTGCTGCTGCTGCTGAGCTTTCTGCTCCAGTCGATGCGTGTTCGACTCGGCTTCGGCTATCCCGAACTGCCCTCCTGATTCACAGCTGCAGAGGATCCGGATCAACGGCGAGGGAAACATCTCTGGGAAGGCCTTCCCAGAGTCCGGTGCCTGAAGGCAGGGGGATTTCACTCTCCCTGGGACCATGCAGAAGCAACTGCCAGCGGCTGCGGCCCGCCACCCGCGCCACCGGGGCAGGTGCAGGACCGAGCAACTGCCAGCCTGCAGCGGTGCAGCCTGCGCGAATTCTTTCGGCCAGCAGGGTTCCAGCAGTCGCTGTATCGCTGGCGGACTGACCCGAGAGACGAAGCAGACAGGCCCGCGCAAAGGGCACGAGACCGGCCTCACGACGCAACGCCGATTCCTCCTCCAGAAAGCGTTCGTAGCGACCGTCCACGAGATGACGGATCACCGGATGATCCGGGCTGTAGGTCTGGACCAGAACCTCTCCGGGTTTCTCGGCCCGCCCCGCTCGGCCCGCGAGCTGGAGCAGAAGCTGCAGACACTGCTCTCCGGCTCTCAGATCAGGTCGATGCAGCAGGCCGTCGGCGGCAAGCACCGCAGCCAGGGTGACCCGCGGCAGATCCATCCCTTTGGCGAGCATCTGGGTTCCGACCAGAACATCGGCTTCACCATCGGCGAACTGGGCCAGCAGCCTGCGGTGGCCATCCCGTCCGCCGGTGGTGTCACGGTCGAAGCGCAGCAGGCGCAGATCGCTGAGTTCCTCTCCCAGCCGCTCCAGCACCCGTTGTGTTCCGGCTCCGAAAGGCTTGAACGCCGGAGAACCGCAGGACAGGCATGAGTGGGTGATCGGCGCTCGATGATCACACCAGTGGCAGCGAAGCCACTGCTGCGAGCCTCGGCTGCCGTGAACAGTGAGGGGGACATCGCAATGCGGGCACATGACCACCTCTCCGCAGCTGCGACAGCTCAGAAAAGTGCTGTAACCACGCCTCGGCACCAGCACGACCGCCTGTTCACCCTTCTCCGGCAACTCGGCGAGCCGGTTCATCAGAGCGCGACTGATCAGGCGTTTATTGCCCTCAGCCAGCTCATGGCGCATATCGATGATCCTCACGGGAGGAAGGGGCTGGCTGGAGATGCGCGAGCGCAGCCGGGCCAGAGCCAGCGGACCCTGGGGCTGCAGACGGCTCCAGCTCTCCAGTGATGGTGTCGCGCTGCCGAGCAGAAGTCGCCCTCCCTGCAGTCTCACCCGCTCCGCCGCCATATCCCTTGCGTGGTAACAGGGCATCGGCGAATCCTGTTTGTAGGAGTTGTCATGCTCCTCATCCAGCACCACCAGACCGAGCGGACGCAACGGCAGAAACACGGCGGATCGCGTGCCCACCACCACAACCGGATCGTCGCTTTCGAGACAACCCCGCCAGGCACGAACCCGCTCTCTTGCAGTGCAGCCGCTGTGATATTCAAGGACCCGCGCTCCAAATCGCTCACGGCAACGATCCACCAGCTGAGGGATGAGTCCGATCTCAGGAGTGAGCAGCAGCACATGACGGCCGCCCGCAAGTTCGGAAGCTGCCAGCTGCAGGTAGACCTCTGTCTTGCCGGACCCTGTGATGCCCCAGAGCAGCAGTCCTCCACCCTCCGGGAGAGACTGAAACAGTGTGATCACCGCTTGTTGCTCTGCGGTCAGCTGGCGCGGCGGCTCAAGCACAGTGGCGCACTCGTGCGCCACTCCTGTTCGCCCGAGTTCAGACTGCGGCCGCCTCTGCCGCTGGATCAGCCCCTTGGTCTCCAGACTCTGGATGGTGGCTGATTGAAACCCCTGGGAAAGCAGGTCGCGTTGCCAGGCTCCACCGCCCCGGCGTTCAAGCTCCTCCAGGATCTGGCGTTGCCTTGGGGCATTCGGCATCGCGCAGGTCCCGACCGATCCACAGCGTTCAACCCACCAGAGTTGTCGCACTGAGGAGGCCGCGCTCGGCCGCTGGCCCAGCCATCCCGGTGGCAGTGCCGCCTTGAGCATGCGGAAGGAACTGGTGTGGCAACGTGCCGCCATGGCATCGAGCCATGAGCGCCAGGATGGATCCACTGCAGCTCGCTGAACCAGCTCTTCAACGGGGCTGAGCTCAACGGCACTGCTCACCGGGGCTTCCACCTCTGACTGGATCGGCCTGCACGCCGTCACCAGTCCCTGCAGCCGGCGCCCACGCAGACGGACCGCCACGAGATCACCCAGTCCCACTCCGAGACTGCGGCTGTCGCAATAGCTGAAAGTCCGCCCATCACGACCGGCCTCCAGCCAGACATCGACCTGTGAAACCGACTGCGCTGCAGCGGAGCTGGAGGATGGATCGACGGGGGTTGCCGACATCACATGTTTTTCTTAAGAT